>NZ_CP031555.1:4555000-4701725 GCF_003403095.1 Thalassospira indica
ATCGCGGCCAACTTGGTCAACCTCGTTCTTGATTACGGGCTGGTTTACGGGGCGTTTGGCTTGCCGGAACTGGGTGCCGAAGGTGCGGCATGGACATCAAGCGTCATTCGCTGGTTCATGGCGCTTGGTCTGCTTGGGTATATCCTGCTGATGAAAAGCCATCATCTTTATGGCATTCGCAACGGCTTTGCAGGGTGGTGGCGCGGATCGCGCGATGCCCGCCATCTTGGCTATGCTGCGGGTGCCAGTCAGGGGATGGAAACCGGCGCCTTTGCCGCCATGCAGCTTTTCGCCGGTCGTCTTGGCGTGATTGCCGCGGCAAGTTACGGCATCAGCATGACGCTTTTGGCCCTGATGTTTATGGTAGCACTTGGTCTGGCCTCGGCAACATCGGTTCGGGTCGGCATTGCCTATGGCAGGCGGGACCGACCGGACATGGCGCTTGCCGGGTGGATTGGTCTTTTGACCACGATGTGCGTGATGCTGGCCCTCAGCATTCCGCTTTATCTGTTCCCCGATGCGGTTGCACATCTGTTTACCCAGGACGTCGCAGTGCTTGCCACCACGGTTTCTGTGCTGATTTTGATGCCGATCATTTTCCCGACCGATGGCGGGCAGAATGCCGCGATCAGTGCCCTACGTGGCGCTGGCGATAAATGGGCACCAACGATTTTGCATCTGGTGTCCTATATCTTTGTCATGATCCCGGTTGGCTATTACCTGTCATTCGTTCTTGAGATGGGGGTGCGCGGCCTGTTCTGGGGGATTGCGATTGCAAGCCTTGTCGCGGTCAGTGGTCTGGCAATCCGGTTCCTGATCGTGTCATCGCGCGACATTCCGGAACATCCCGAACAGATCTAGTCATCGACAAACAAACAAAAAGCGCCGCCGGTTTCGCGCGGCGGCGCTTTTTTTTAACCCATGCCATGCAGGTGATCAGGAACGCGCGGCATCAAATTGGCGCTTCGGCATCAAAAGATCACAGAACGGCAGGACCAACGTGTCGAACGCCGATGCGGCGCGCGCGGCATCAATCCGGATGATGTGCTGTTCGATATCGCGTTGGGTGGCAAACGCGCCAAGCGGTGCCAGTTCCGGCAAGGCATCAACCATGATCGCGTAAAATGCGATTTGATCCTCGCGCGCTGTTCCCGCCGCCAGATTGTCCAGATGGTTATAAAGCGCCATCGCCAGGAACCAGCGACAATAAGGCATCAGACCTTGCAATATCTCGGAGCGTTGTTGCGGCTGAACATATTGTTGCAGGTCATGATCAAGCCAGACAGCATTTTGCACGCCTGCCACAAAGGCATTGCGAAGGGCTGGATGTTCATCACTAAAGAACACGGTCGTCAGCCAGGATGACACATCATCAAGGGCTGCACGGCGCGATGCCGGTGTGCTGTCATTCCCGAAATCAAGGGCCGGCATCGGCGGTTTGCCCGACATGGCAAGACTTGCCACCGCCGGATCAATCAATGCATTGGCAAGCCATGCCTGATGCCAGATTTTCATCGGCCGGAAATAGGGCTCCTTTTCCGAACCACCGGCTTCGATCCAGCTTTCGATCAGATGCGCGCGCCCCAATGCGATACCAAGGCGCAGGGCATCTTCAAACCCCATGCCGTTTTGCAAGAAAGCATCACCGAGCATGTCTTCAAGCAAGGGCAGCATGCTTGTGACATTGTCAGACCGAAGTCCTGCACCAAGCGGCTGATAGAATGATGCCGCATCGCTGTGGCCCAGAATGGCGCGGGCATGCTTGGCAAAATCACCCCAAAAAACAAGCTTTACCGGCTCGGCGCGTTTGCGCCAAAGCGGGCGGGTCATGTGCCAGTTTTCGCATTCAAAATTGGCCATTGGCAGGGCATCGACAAGGCGTGCCAACGGTTTGGTCACCGCCAATTCCAGATCATCCTCGGATCCGACATGGCCGATGGACAGACGCCAGCCCGGTTCTTCATGCGGATGACGATCGAGCCACAACATTGCAAACCCGGTTGCATTCGACCGGCCCGCTGCCGGGGCAACGAGATCAAAAAACAGCGACAGGGCTGCTGGCATTTCCGGCACGCTATGATCGGTCAGTGCGTCCCCAACGGTCCAGGTTTTGACGATGACATCATCGGCATCCGGTCGATTGTCAAAACGCTGCGGCAGAAAACCGGAATATTCGTTTGCAGGACGGATGGGGTCAGTCATGGCAGCCTCGTGGATGCGAAGGGGCACGATGATTTAAACAAAATCATTCATGGCGCTGCTGATACCCAAGGAAACCGGGCAGGTCAATCATCCGGCGCTCAACCCGCACACCATAAATGGTCGCAGTCACTCCCGACTGGTTGGCCGTTACGCCCGGGTCAAACCGGCATGGCCGATGCTGGCCTCACGGTAGACAGAGGGCGGCATCGCCATCAAACGTCTGAAATCACGAGAGAAATGCGCATTATCTGTAAAGCCGCACCAGAACCCGATTTCACCAACCGAAAGCGTGGTGCCATACAAAAGCCGACAGGCTTCGCGCACACGCACCAGACGCAAAAGGTCAGAAAACCGGCTGTTGGCCTGTTGCAAGCGGCGCTGCAAGGTGCGGCCTGATGTATCAAGCGCAGTAGCAACTTCATCAATCGTCCAGCTGCGACCGATGTCATGTTCCAAAACCGTACAAAGCTGTTGCACGATCGGGCGCTGCGCCCCGATTGAGGGCGCGGTACCGGGCATATTGGCCATGAATGGATAGGATGACGAAACCTGTTCGAAACTGCCCCAATTGATCCGAAAACGAAGGCCACGCCCTGAAAAAGCCAGTTTGTCGCTAATGCGGCCCTTGCGCGTCACGCGCACTGCCGGACCGTGGCTTGGCAAAATGGTGGCGTCAATATTCTCGGCCCCGGCGGCTTCAAGCAACCCAATCAAAAATCCCAGCAAAAGCAGGTTTTCCACGCGTGCCGGGGGCTGACCGCGCACGACCCCGCGATGGATGGTCATGGATTTTCCGGTGACGGAAAAGTCGCTGCGTGCACGCGCGTGGGAATAGCCTTCCAGTCGGCGCCAGCGATCCGCAATCACCGACGGTGTTGCCGAGTGACGCAACATGGTCAGGATCGGTTCCTGTTCCTTGGCCGCCAGATACCGCCCAAGACGCACTAGCACCGCCGGACCATTGATCTCTTCAAGGGCCAGCATGATGCTGCGCAGCTTGGCTGAAGTTACGACAGTCCCGCCCGGGACAAGGTCATAGCCCCGCGGCAACCATGCCAGTTGCCGGATCAGGGCAACATGCAAACCAAAAGAAACAAATTCCTGCATCAAAACGCGCCAAATTGAAGGTAATTGGCGCGATCATACAAACTAATGACTGACCTGTCAGTGTCGCATTCAAAATGTCACGAAGCTGTTACATTCATCCGGTTTTGCGTAAACATCTTTGAGATGAAGATCACTGCGCGGAACGACAAGTCGTTGCCCGCGGGGGATGGGCATGTCACTCTGAAAGGCATCTCCTGCCCCTTCCCAGACAATACGGATAGATAGCGTGATCAAGGTTCTTTTCGTCTGTACCGGCAACATCTGTCGCTCGCCCACGGCCGATGGCGTTTTCCGCAAGATGGTTCGCGATGCCGGACTGGATAACCATATCAGCGTCGATAGCTGCGGGTTGTCGGCCTATCATGTTGGCGAATTGCCCGACCCGCGATCGCGTGAAATGGCGCAAAGTCGCGGCATTGATCTCAGCGATATTCGATCCCGCAAGATCAAACCGACGGACTACCATGAGTTCGATTATGTTTTGGCCATGGATGACGGGCATCTGCGCGATATGCGCCGCCAGGCACCAAATACCCATCAGCACCGCATTGAGCTGTTTCTGGATTATCACCCGTTGATGGCAGGACAAAGCGTCCCCGATCCCTATTACGGCGGTGCCAACGGGTTTGTCGATGTGTTTGACATGATTGAGGAAGCCTCAAGCAACCTGCTGTCGCACATCCGCGAAAAACACGGAATCCAGGGCCCCTAGTCCCTCGGAACGGATCATGGATATGCCATGGATAAACGCGCTCTTTCAGATTTGATCAAACGCCACACCGGGGCGTCGGTGCGATCCATCGCGCCACTTTCGGGTGGATGCGTTGCCAATGTAATGCGCGCCGATCTGGATGATGGGCGGCAACTGGTGATCAAACACAGCACGACAAATGATGCGCAAGACAGTGCAGGTCTTTTGATCGAGGCGGAAATGCTGCGTTATTTCAAAACGCACTCCCCGATCCCTTGTCCCGAGGTCATCCATGCCGACACAAATTGTCTGGTGATGACATTTATCGCCAACGACAACCGAATGACTGGTCGTGTGCAGCGCGAGCTTGCCGAAAAGTTGGCAAGCCAGCATCAGGTAACATCCGATATGTTCGGACTTGGCTTTGACACTTTAACTGGCGGCCTGGCGCAACCCAATACACAGGAAGAAAGCTGGATTACCTTTTTCGCCGAACATCGTTTACGCCATATGGCGCATTGTGCGCAGCGTGAAGGCAAGCTTCCGGGCAGTATTGTCGCCCGACTTGATCGACTGATTGACAGGCTTGAGGACTATTTGCCCACAGACAGCAAACCCTCGCTCCTGCATGGTGATCTGTGGGGTGGCAATATCCTGTGCAGGATCGACACACTTGCCGGTTTGATTGATCCGGCGATCTATTACGGGGACCGGGAAATCGAACTGGCCTTCGGGACGCTATTTGGCGACCTGACATCGGAATTTTTTGGGCGATATAATGAAATACTGCCAATCAATCCCGGATTCTTTGAAGAACGCCGCGATTTGTATAATCTTTATCCGTTACTGGTCCATGTTCGCCTGTTTGGCGGCCATTATGTCGGTTCGGTTGACCATATCCTTGCCCGATTTGGTCAATAGGCCGGTTATGGGCGCGCCCACGCGCCAAGCTACAAACACACAAAAAAGGGGACGAGAGAGTTGAGAATTCTACTAGGTGCCGCAGTTGCCTCGACCATGACGGTCAGTATTGCCGCCATTGCGCATGAAGGAGCAACCGGTGTCGTCAAGGAACGTATGGATGGCATGAAGGCCATCGGTCAGCAGGTCAAGATCATGGTGCCAATGATGAAGGGTGCCCTGCCCTATGACCCCGAACAGGTTGCAAAGTCAGCCGCGATTATTGAAGGCAATTCCGGCGAAACCTTTACCACCCTTTTCCCCGAAGGCAGCAACGAACATCCTTCCGAAGCACTTTCTGACATCTGGGACGACTGGTCGAAATTCAGCGGCCTTGCCAATGAACTGAATTCCAAGGCCGCGGACCTCAAAACAGTTGCAACCAATGGCGGATCGGAAGACGACTTCAAGGCAGCGCTTGGTCAGATGATGCAGACCTGCAAGTCCTGCCATAGCGACTTCAAGGACTAAATCGTTCAAAGACCGGCAATCATCACAAAGGCCGCAGCAAATGCTGCGGCCTCTTTGTTTGTATAGCTGTATCAAATTGTTGTTAGCGCCCGATCATGGCAAAGAATTCGCGACGCGTGATCGGGTCGTCGCGGAATGCGCCAAGCATCCGGCTGGTGACCATCGACACGCCGGTCTTGTGCACGCCACGGGTGCTCATGCATTGGTGATTGGCATCAATCACCACCGCCACACCAAGCGGATCGAGTTCTTCCTGAATGGTGTTGGCAACCTGTGCGGTCATCTTTTCCTGAATCTGCAGGCGTTTGGCATAAACCTCGACCACGCGGGCCAGTTTGGAAATGCCAACAACACGGCGGCGCGGCAGATAGGCGACATGTGCCACACCAATGATCGGCACCATGTGATGTTCGCAATAGGATTCGACGCGAATGTCGCGCAGAACGACCATTTCGTCATAGCCGTCGGTTTCTTCGAATGTCCGACGCAGAATTTCAGCCGGGTCCTGCTGATAGCCAGCAAAGAATTCACCATAAGACCGTGCCACACGGTCAGGGGTTCCGCGCAAACCTTCGCGGTCGGGATCATCCCCGGCCCAACGCAGAAGTGTCCGAACCGCTTCTTCTGCTTCTTCGCGTGTCGGACGCTTCACCGGGTTATGTTCGCTGCACATACCAAATCCTTTGTCATTTTATTACAGGATTGAACCTGCCTTGGTGGGGCTCACGGCCCGCGCTACCTGATACTGTTTTTTGATGCGATCAGTTCACAGTGTGTTGCCCATGCGGACTGTCCAGCGAAAAGGCTGGAATCGCAATATCAAAATGATTGCCGTCCATATCCGTCATTTCGAATGTTCCGACCATGAAGCCGCTTGGCGTGGTCAGTGGCGCGCCACTGGTGTAGTTGAAACTTTCGCCGCAGGCCAAAACAGGCTGTTCGCCGACAACACCCGGGCCTTTGACTTCTTGGGTTTCGCCACGCGAATCCGTAATCCGCCAGTGACGGTTAAGCAACTGAACAGTTTTCGATCCGAGATTCTCGATCTCGATGCGATAAGCCCAAATGTAACGATGGGTGTCCGGGTCTGATTCGTCCTCAAGGAACATCGGTTTTACCGATACCTTGATGTCGTGGGTTACGGTCGAATACATGCATATCTCCGGGCCAAGTGTGTTCCAGTCAATTTGCATCAGCCAAGAATGCGATGGATGGACCCTTTATGTAGACAATCCTTCCCGAAAGTACCAGTCGGCAGTCAAAACAAACTGGCATTATCCCCCGGATCGGAAACGATAAGGCCCGCACAATGTACGGGCCGGATCGATGTCAGGATTACTGTTGGTCCATGCTTTTAAACGGCAAGGGCCGCCAACAGGTCTTCCTTGAGGTCATCAATATCTTCCAGACCGACAGATAGACGCAGCATGCCCTCGGTAATGCCCATGGCAACCTTGTCCTCGGCCGGTACACGCTGATGCGTGGTGGTCCAGGGATGGGTTGCAAGGCTTTTTGCATCGCCAAGGTTGTTGGAAATATCAATCAGCTTGAGATTATCAAGCAACGAGAAGGCTGCTTTTTTACCACCGGCAAGCTCGATTGCGATCAATCCACCACCACGGCCAGACATTTGCTTCATTGCCAGTTCATGCTGCGGGTGACTTTTCAGCCCCGGATATAGAACGCGTGACACGTGCGGCTGTTCCGAAAGAAACTCAGCCAATGCAGTTGCATTGCGAATATGCTGATCCACACGCAGGCTAAGTGTCTCAAGCCCCTTAAGAAGAACCCAGGCATTGAACGGGCTCATGCTTGGCCCGGTATGACGCAGGAAGGTAGTCAGGTGTTCGTCATGCCATTCCTTGTCATTAAACAGGATCGCCCCGCCAAGGCAGCGCCCCTGCCCATCAATATGCTTGGTCGCGGAATAGACAACAATATCCGCCCCCAGTTCCATCGGCTTTTGCAGGATCGGTGTGGCAAAGACGTTATCGACAATCACCTTGGCACCGGCCTTGTGCGCCAGTTCGGAAATGAAGGCGATATCAAGAACCTCAAGCGTCGGGTTCGAAGGTGTTTCAAGGAAAACCGCATCGGCCGGCTTCGAAAGTGCCTTTTCCCAGGCGTCCTTGTCCGTGCCGTCCACCAGTTCGGTCTCAACACCAAACCGCGGCAAAAGCGTGGTCAGGATAAATTCGCACGACCCGAACAGCGCACGCGATCCAACCACACGTCCACCGGCCTTGGTGCTGGCCGCCAACGCATTCCAGACAGCCGACATGCCCGATGCCGTTGCGCGGCAATATTGCGCGCCCTCGATCAGGGCAAGGCGTTCTTCGAACATGCCAACGGTCGGATTGGCGAAACGCGAATACACAAAACGTTCCGGACCGCTGCCATCAAAGGAGGCCTCGGCCTCGGCGGCAGTTTCATACACATAGCCGGAATTCATAAAGATGGCTTCGGAGGTCTCGCAGAATCCGCTGCGCGCTGTACCGCCACGCACGGATCGGGTCGCTGCGCGCCAGTTATCGGAAGCCTTTTTGTCGGTCGTCATCGTCTTGCTCCTACATGCCCGAAATATATGCATATCGTAATCCGGACACAAAAAAACCCTGACCGGCATGATTGGGTCAGGGCCGAAGCCATAGCACCCCTCTTTAGCGATTTTTTACGTGGCCGCAAGCCGGTCGACAAATCCCACGATGCGCAGACGATACGTCCAGTTTTCCCCTACGTCAAGCGCCACTCCCTCAGGTTTATTGCGCATGTTCCTGCGCCATCCCGCCCGGCTTTGTACAATTTGCCCTCACGCAATGGTGAAGGCAGTTCATAAGCAAGTTTTGAGATTTCTCTCTAATGTTGGATCAAATAATGCGATCCTGCTGTTTAAGGATTTGCATATCGCCCCACCGATGCGACTTGCAAGAGACTGAAATTAATGACAAAAACCAGTTCAATGGCGTCAAACTTGTCCGAACAGAAACAAGATATCCCAACGGAAATCACCGGCACATCAAAGCCCCTGTGGCGCAAACTTTTGCCGGTGGCTGTGCTGATTGTCGGGCTTGTCATTGCATGGGCCAGCGGCGTTCTGGATTTGCTGTCATTTGAGTCCCTGCGTGAAAACCGTGACCTGTTGCAGGGCTTTGTTGCCGATAACCCGGTTTCCAGCGTTCTGGTCTTTATGGGGCTTTACGTCGTTTCGGTCGCACTTTCCCTGCCAATCGGGTCGATCCTGACCATCACGGGTGGCTTTCTATTCGGGGCTTTTCTTGCCACCAGTTATGTTGTGGTATCCGCCACCATCGGCGCGACGATCGTTTACCTTGCGGCCCGCTATGCATTTTACGATCTGATGCGCGCCAAGGCCGGAAACGCCGTCCGCAGGATGGAAGAAGGCTTTGCTGAAAACGCCTTTAGCTATTTGATGGTTTTGCGCCTGATCCCGATCTTTCCCTTCTGGCTGGTCAATCTTGTGCCGGCCCTTCTTGGCGTCAAACTGCGATCCTTTGTTTTTGGCACCATGATCGGCATCATTCCGGGCACTTTTGTTTATGCCTCGATCGGGGATGGTCTTGGCGCGCTGTTTGATCAGGGCAAGACACCTGATCTTGGCATCATCTTTGAACCCCGTATTCTGACCCCGATCATCGGGCTCGCCGTGCTGGCGCTTTTGCCGGTGGCCTACAAGAAATTGCGCAAACGTAAAATCGGGGAGAACGCCGATGAATAAGATCATCACGACCGACATTTGTGTCATCGGAGCTGGATCCGGCGGCCTTTCGGTCGCCGCCGGCGCGGTTCAGATGGGCGCAAAGGTTGTCCTGATCGAAAAGGGCAAGATGGGCGGTGATTGCCTTAATACCGGCTGCGTTCCGTCCAAGGCGCTGCTGGCGGCTGGCCATGCCGCGGAAAATGCACGCAGGGCTTCACGGTTTGGCGTATCGACCGGGCCGGTGGAGATCGACTTTGGCCGGGCAATCGACCATGTTCATTCCGTGATCGCAGGCATCGCGCCCCATGATTCTGTCGAACGGTTCGAAGAACTCGGCTGCACGGTCATTCAGGCCGAAGCCCGTTTTACCGGTCCGGGTGAAGTCATTGCCGGTGAAACCACAATCAAGGCCAAACGCTTTGTCATCGCCACCGGATCGCGTGCGGCAGTACCACCGATCCCCGGCCTTGAAACCGTTTGCTATTTCACCAATGAAACCATTTTCGAAAACCGCGTTCGCCCAGAACATCTGATCATCATCGGCGGCGGGCCCATCGGGCTTGAAATGGCGCAGGCCCATCATCAGCTGGGCGCGAAAGTTACCGTGATTGAAATGGGCACCATCCTGCCCAAGGATGATCCGGATCTGGTGGCTGTTATCCGCGACCGTATCAAGGCCGATGGCATCAGCCTTTATGAAGGCGCCAAGACCAAGGAAATCCTTGATGTGAATGACCAGATCAGGGTCGTGATCGAACATCAGGGCATCGAGATTACCTTGGAAGGCAGCCACCTTTTGCTGGCAACCGGACGCAAACCAAATGTCGAAAATCTCGGCCTGAAGGATGCCGGTATTGACTATACCGACCGTGGCATTTCCGTCGATGCGCGATTGCGGACGTCAAACAAAAAGGTCTTTGCCATTGGCGATATCACCGGCGGCCTGCAATTTACCCATATGGCGGGATATGATGCTGGCATCGTCATTCGCAATGCGCTGTTCCGTCTTCCGGCCAAGGTCGATCACAGTGCCGTGCCATGGGTGACCTATACCAACCCGGAATTGGCACAGGTCGGCCTGACCGAAAAGACCGCCCGCGAACAATATGGCGATGACATCCGCGTTGTGACCTGGGATTACGCCGAAAATGACCGCGCCCGGGCAGAGGCCGAGACCGAGGGCTTCATCAAGGTCATCACCAAACCAAATGGCCGGATTCTGGGGGCTGCCATCGTCGGACGGCAGGCGGGTGAACTGATCGGTGTCTGGTCACTTGCCATCAGCAAGAAGATGAAGATCGGCGCCATCGCCGGGATGATCGCACCTTACCCGACCTTGGGCGAACTTTCCAAACGCGTCGCCGGGGCCTGGTATACCCCCAGCCTGTTTGGCGAAAAAACGCGCAAGCTTGTTAGATTCCTGCTCAGGTTCGCATAAGCGGTTTTCTTGGATCGCGCATCAAAACAAGCATCTGTATCGCTGTACTTTTTTCGTTTTATCGGCCTAACATCAGTTAATGAATAACCGGCATCTGAAATTGCCCCCTTGGGCCAAATCGCTTTCCGCGCGCCTTCTGGTGCTGACGGTAAGCTTTGTCATGCTTGCCGAGGTGTTTGTCTTTGCCCCCTCTGTCGCACGCTTTCGGATTGACTGGTTAAAGGCGCATCTTGATTCCGGGTACCTTGCCGCCCTTGCCCTTGAAGCCACCCCCGATCAGATGATCCCCGATGATCTTGAACGCGAACTTCTGTCCAATGCCGGGATCGAGGCCGTCATCCTGCGCCGTGAAGATCGCAAATTGCTGCTGCAACGCGATGATATGCCTGCCAAGGTCGACAAGGATGTCAATCTGAGCGATTTCTCGATCCCGATGGCCTTGATGGAAGGGCTGGCGACACTCAGCCAGACTGAAAACCGGGTATTGCGCGTGGTCGGCATGCCATCCATGGCGCCTGATTTCGAGATCGAGGTGCTTGTTCATGAAGACCGCCTGACCGAGGCGATGCGCAATTTCGGCTGGCGGGTGTTTGGCCTGTCGCTGATGATTTCTTTCTTTACGGCCGGACTTGTCTATTTCGCGCTCAACCGGTTGCTGGTGCGCCCGATGCGCACCCTGACCAGCGACATGATCCGTTTTCGCGAAGACCCGCAGGACAAGGCATCGCTGATCAATCCCGGCGAACGTGACGATGAAATCGGTGTCGCCCGCCAGGAACTCGCCATGATGCAGCAAGACATTCAGGCGATGCTCAATCAGCGTCGCCGACTTGCCGCGCTGGGCACGGCCGCCACCAAAATCAGCCATGATCTGCGCAATGCATTGGCGACCTCGATGCTGATGACAGAACAGCTTGCCAAAAGCGAAGATGACGAAGTCCGCGCCGTGGTGCCGCGCCTGTTGTCATCGATGGAACGCGCTGTTTATATCAGCGAACAAACCCTGTCCTTTGCCCGCGAAACCCCGCCGCCGCGCGATCTGGCAACCTTCACGCTGATTGAACTGATCGAGGAAATCCGCGATCAGATTTTGCTGCAAAAATGCGAACCGTTGCTTGATGGCGGAATGGGCGATGCACCTGTCGCCAGTGAACCCTGCCCGGCGCGCATTGAGATCGACCTGCCTGATGATGTCATGCTTGAAGCCGACTATGACATGTTGTTTCGCGCCTTCAGCAACCTGATGCGCAACCCGCTGGAGGCCGGGGCGACCACCGTCGCCATCAGCCATAAAATTCAAACCGAACCTGAAAAGGGTGACGAATCGGCTAAAGCCCGCCGCTCCATTGAAGTTGTCATTGCCGATAACGGGCCGGGATTACCCGAAAAGGCGATCAAAAACCTGTTCGTCCCGTTTGCCGGCAGCGGGCGACAAGGCGGCACCGGACTTGGCCTTGCCATCGCACGCGAACTGATCAGCACCCATAACGGTGAACTTCGCCTCACTGCAACAGGGCCTGATGGTGCTGTTTTCACAGTCAAATTGCCACTTGGTAACTGATTTCGCGGCATTCCCATGCTGCGGCGCATCCGGTTGATAGATTTTTCCTATCTATTTTAATTTTATATTCGATTTTATCTTTTGATCAGCATTTGCGACCTTGGGTTATGGCGATGCCGGGCTTGATCCCGATCCCCGATCCGCTCCTGACCCAAAGTTCGGTATCGCCAAACTCGCTTGAGTGTGCACCGTATTCTTTTGAAGCCTTCCTACCCCCTGTTGCACCCTCCCTTGGCGTTGGCACCTCAAGTGAGACCGCATGTCGAATACCCCATAATCCTTGCCGGATTATCATCAGGGGATCCGAAATGGTCCCCGCCCTCAAAACCCCTTGTCCAGTTACGGACAAGGGGTGTTCTTTTGACATCACATCAGCTTGGGCGGACCAATGACGCACGCATGTCGTCAATCTGTTGGCGCAAAAAGCAGCCTTGCGCGTGATCATTGATCAGGCCCATCGCCTGCATGAACGCAAACACCGTGGTCGGCCCGACGAACTTCCATCCGCGTTTTTTGAGATCCTTGGAAAGTGCCACCGACGTCGGCGAAGTTGACATCGACTGTGGCGGATCCACCTCATCCGGTTTCGGTTCAAACCGCCAGAAATAGGCGGCAAGTGATCCTTCCTCGGCCACCATTTCGCAGGCCCGTTTGGCATTGTTGATCGATGCCTCGATCTTGCCGCGATGCCGGATGATCCCGGCATCACCAAGCAAACGTTTGACATCCGCATCATCAAACTGGGCAACCTTGTGAAAATCGAAACCGGCAAAGGCTTTGCGGAAATTCTCGCGCTTGGTCAGGATCGTGCGCCAGCTTAATCCCGACTGAAACCCTTCAAGACAGATTTTCTCAAACAGCCGGATGTCGTCGGTCACCGGAAAACCCCATTCTGTGTCGTGATAGGCGTTAAATTCCGGCGCCGCGTCACACCAGGCACACCGGCATTTTCCATCCGTTCCGATTGTTGTTTTGCTCATTGCTCAGGCCATCAGGAAATCAAGACGTTGATCGGCACGCGCGGGCGAGATTTCCAAAATCTCGGCGCTAACGATCCCTTCGACAACGAACGGATCGGCATTCACGCGGGTTTCAATCTCATCGCGCGACACACCATGGGCCAGAACCGCACCGCCCATGTTGGGTTGCAGGCTACCGACCATCAGAAACACACCATCATCAAAGCCCTGCTTGATCCACGCTTTGTGCGCGTCCATGAATTCCGCGGCCTTTGGGCGGTTTTCGGCAAATTTCAAAAAGATCGCAAACATCGTCTACTCCCTGTCTGGATTATTTTTGCGGGCAAGATCGGCAATCTGATCATCAAGCCAGGTGCACATCAGTTCGACCTCGTGATGCAGGAACCGGTCATCATCAAACGCATTGGCAAGGGTCGCCACACCCTGGCTACGACCAAGGATATGCATGGCCAATTCATCTGACCGGTCTCCAAAGCCCAACTGTTCAAACTGTCGGCACAACCAACTGCGAAACAGGGTGAACAGCGCAGCGGCATCGCTTTTGGCCGCGTGGTTCAGTTTCGCCAGTTCTGACGACAACGTACCCACCGGGCAGCCGTATTTTCGGATTTTCTCGCCATTGACGATCAGAATATGGATAAAGCTTCGAATACGCTCCGCCGGGTCTGATCCGGAAATTTCCCAGCGATCCAGCATCTGCTTGGTACTGGCAAGGCGGCGGTTGATCACACCATCAAGGATGTCGTCCTTGGACTTGAAGTGATGATAAAAGTTGCCGCGCGATATGCCGACGGTGGCTGCGATATCGGCAAACGATGTTGCCTCGAACCCGTGCTGGTAAAATAGAAGGTCCGCTGCCTCGACAATCCGGTCTCGTGTTTCTGATGCCATTTTCCGATATGCCGCCAGATTGATCTGAATTAGGACAATTGTCCCATTCCCGAAATTAGGTCAATTGTCCTATTTTGTCAACAAGACAAAAAAGCACCCGCAAGCGTCGCCTGCGGGTGCCGGAAAATTCGGTGATAAATGTCTTGGGTTTTGATCAGTCGCGCCAGAAGGCCGGGAACAGCAGAACCAATACGGTAAACACTTCAAGACGACCGATAAGCATCCCGATCGACATTAGCCACTTTGCCCCGTCCGGAAGTGTTGCGAAATTGCCCGATGGGCCGACAATCGGACCAAGGCCCGGGCCGACATTGGCAATCGCCGTCCCGGCACTCGACACTGCGGTGATGAAATCAAGTCCCATTGCACCAAGTGCTGCGGCCAGAACCACAAAGCAGAATACAAACAGGAAGAAGAAGCTCAGAACCGATTCCGTGACATCTTCCGAAAGCGGTTTGCGGTTGTAATAGGCAATGAAAACGCCATGCGGACGCAGCATGTGCGAAAGCTGGATCTTGGCGATTTCATACAGAACCTGAAGGCGGAAGATCTTCACCCCACAGGTTGTAGATCCTGCACAGCCGCCAATGAACATGACAAAGAAGAACACCGTCACCGCAAACGGGCCCCAAAGCCCGTAATCGGTGGTGGCATAACCAGTCCCGGTCATAACCGACACAATATTGAATGACGTAAAGCGCAGTGCATACAGGAAATCGACATTGTTTGTTTCCGAATGCCAAAGCGCAAGCCCGACAACGATCGAAACCGCAATTGTGATGAACCAGCGCACCTGACTGTCGCGGAACAAGGCGCGACCCTGCCCGCGCAGCATCTGCAGATACAAAATAAACGGCAACGCCCCCGTCGCCATGCCAAGCGTGATGATCACATCAATCGTCGCACTATCGTAATGCCCGATCGACGCATCCTTGGTCGAAAAGCCGCCGGTGGCAATCGTTGTCATGGAGTGCGCAATCGCATCAAACGGCGTCATGCCCGCCCACCACAACATAATCGCCCACAGCCCCGTGAAACTCAGATACAGCATCGCGATTCCCATCGCGATCTGGGTTGCGCGCGGGAACGCCTTGTCCGATTTGTCGGAGTTTTCCATGCGGAACAACTGCATCCCGCCAACGCGCAGCATCGGCATGACGGCAATCGCCATGACAATAATCCCGATCCCGCCAAGCCACTGCAAAAGTGCCCGCCACAGCAAGATCCCCTGCGGCGCGGTATCAAGGCCGACAATCACGGTCGACCCGGTGGTGGAAATACCTGACATCGCTTCGAAAAACGCGTCGGTATAGGACATATCAAGATCGGAAAAGGCAAATGGCAGTGCCGATGCCGCCGTCAGAACCAGCCAGCTCAGCGTCGTCAGGATAAAGGCCTGGCGCGAGTTGATCTTGAGATTGTCCATGCGATTCATCATGATCAATGCCCCGCCGACAAACAGCGACACAAAGGACGCCGCCGAGAACACGATCCAGTCACGCTGCCCGTAATAAAGGTCGACCAACGCCGGGATGAACATGCCAATCGACAACGTACAGAGCAAAATGCCGACGATGAAAAGAATGGGACGGAAATCGATCAATGAAGCGCCTCTTGGCACATACACCGCGAAATCCCCCCGGACAAACGGCATATGGTGCGTCTGATGTTCTGTTTTCGGAAGCCACTGCATACCCGAAAATTCGGTCTGCATGTACCCCCTTCATCACAAGCAGCGAAATTCTTGGCATATGAGGCCACAATGTCCAGTTCTTTTAAGCTGTTGCAAGCTGCCTTGCCGTCGAAATTTCACGATCATCAACACGATCTGTTCGCGCCCGCACCCTGATTAATGAACGACCGTCACCTTTGATCCGAATTTCAATATCACCACACTGCGTGACGACACCAGCATAACGATGTCTAAAATTATTAGTTATTTCTGATAGCTTCCATGCTGATCAGAATCATTCCAATATAATTTCCGGTTTCTTTTGGCCTTTTGCACATCGCCCAAAGAACGCAAAACTCCCGATATTTGATTTTGTGTCGTGCAACATGGCGCGCTTTCCCCTAAATTAGCCAGACCAAAAAACGATGAGTTCAATCATCGGTGCCTGCCTTGTGACTATCCTTGGGGAGCTTCCCGTGTGGGGAAAGAAATTATACTTCGCGATCATTCTGTGCGTTCTGCTGGCGGTCGGGTTTCTGACCACGAGTTTTGTAAGCTTCTATGTCGCCCGGGATTCTCTTGAAGAACAGATTTCCGAAAGCACGCTTCCGCTGACCAGCGACAATATCTATTCCGAGATCCAGCGCGATCTGCTTCAGCCGATCTTCATTTCCTCGTTGATGGCCCATGATACGTTCGTTCGCGACTGGGCGCTTTCTGGCGAAAACGATCAGGAACGGATCACCAGGTATCTGGGCGAAATTCAGTCGCGCTTTGGCACGATCACGTCCTATTTCATCTCCGAAGAAACCCGGAACTATTATCACCCGACCGGCGTGATCAAACAGGTCAGCGAAGATGACCCGGCCGATGGCTGGTATTTCCGCGCCCGTGACGCGAAGCAACCTTACGAGATCAATATCGACCATGACACGGTTGATCGGTCACGCCTGTCGATCTTTGTCAATTATCAGGTGCGTGATTATGACGGCAATGTCATCGGCATTACCGGTGTTGGCCTTGCGGTCAGTTCGGTCACCAATCTGATCGAAACCTATCAGGCACGCTATGGCAGGACGATCTATTTCATCGACACCGAAGGTCATGTCACCCTGCGCGGCAGCGGCTTTGGCGATGCCCACAACCTGCAGGAACGCCCGGGCATGCGTACTCAGGCCACCAAAATTCTGACCTCGCCCGGCGCTTCGATCAGTTACGAACATGGCGGACACACCTATTTCGTCAACAGCCGTCTGGTGCCTGAATTCGGCTGGCTTCTGATTGTTGAACAAAGTGACTATTCATCTGATGCGCGTCTTCAGAACACCCTGTTCATCAATATCGCGATTTCGTTGCTGATCACGATCGTGGTCGGACTGGTCGCCTTCCTGACCGTGCGTAATTATCAGAAACGCCTCGAAGAACTGGCATCGCGTGACAAACTGACCGGCACGTTTAACCGTCAGGTCTTTGACATGATCTTTGATCAGGCGGTTCAGAACGCAAAACGGCAAAAATCGGTGCTGTCGGTGATGTGTTTTGATGTTGATGGCTTCAAGGAAATCAACGACGGCTATGGCCATCCGGGCGGGGACGCCGCCCTTCGCGAAGTTCTGACCATGGTTCGCCAGAATGTGCAGGACTCAGACGTGATCTGTCGCTGGGGCGGGGATGAATTCGTCATTCTGTTCCCCGGAAAGGATCGCAAGGAAGCCATGACAAAGGCGCGCGAACTTGCCGACTCTGTCCGCAATGCCCCGGTCCGTTTCGGGCGCGATCATATTCCGGTTACCATCAGTGCCGGCATCACCGAATATCGCGATGGCGAAGACCTTGATACCCTGATGGCCCGTGTTGACAACGCGCTGTATACCGCCAAGGCATCCGGCCGCGATCACATCTCCCTGTCCTGATCCGGTCAGGCTGCGACCAGATAAAAAAACACCCCCGGCAGAATGTTCTGCCGGGGGTGTTTTTTGTTTAATTCGCTTCGGTGCGCAATCAGTCGGCGATAGATGCCTCGGCGATCTGAACAGCGTTAAGCGCAGCACCCTTAAGCAACTGGTCACCGGCAACAAACAGTTCCAGACCATGATCACCAAAGATCAGGTTGGTACGAATGCGGCCAACTTCGACGTCATACTGTTCGGTCGCAGTCAGCGGCATCGGGTATTTGTTGTTTGCCGGATCATCGACAAGCTTCACACCCTTGGCCTTTGCAAGCACTTCACGTGCCGCCTCCGGGGTCACAACCTTTTCGGTTTCAACCACAATGGCCTCGGAATGGGTACGCTCGGTCGGAATACGAACCGCGGTGCACGATACCGGAAGGTCCGGCGCGCCAAAGATTTTGCGCGTTTCCCAGGTCACTTTCATTTCTTCACGGGTATAGCCGTTGTCCTGGAAAGTATCGATATGCGGGATCACGTTAAACGCCAGCGGCGATGAAAACACCTCTGCCGGAACCGGCTTGCCAGCAAGACCAGCCGCCAGACCTTCGCGCAGTTCGTTCATGCCCGGCTGACCGGCACCCGATGCGGCCTGATAGGTCGACACGATCACTTTCTTTAGGCCAAAGGCCTGATGCAGCGGCCAAAGGGCAACTGCGGCAATCGCTGTGGTGCAGTTCGGGTTCGCGATCAGTTTTGCCGTTTTGGCAAGGTGACCATTGATTTCCGGCACGATCAGCGGAACATCGTCATTGAGGCGGAACGCCGAGGAGTTATCAATCACCAGCGCGCCTTCGGCAATCTTGGGCGCATATTCCTTGGCGAAATCACCGGAAACAGCAAGGAAGACAATGTCGCACTGTTTGGCTTCTTCAACAGAAAACAGCGCGACGGTCTTAGTGCCGAATTTAGTCTCCACGGTCTTGCCCGCTGAACGCTCGGACGCGAACAGGGTGAGTTCACCCACAGGGAACTTGCGATCAAACATAACGTTGATCAGCTCGACGCCAACCGCACCGGTTGCGCCAATGACACCGACATGGAGATTTTCGGCACTCATAATAGTTGTCTAACCTCGCAATAAATTTATTGTCATATTCGACTGCCGCGATCATTCACGGGCCGCGCATTATAAGGATTAATCAAGGCAACGCAAATGTACCTTGCTGCATTGCATTCATGCGCGGTTCTGATTGAGTAAAAACGCACCGGACAACAGATTGTTCCATGGCGACTTTAAACGGGCTGACATAAAAAATCCGCCCTTCAACAGTACCACCGCCAAGCAGACGTCAAAGGGCGGATTTAGCCGCCATAAAGACGACATATCCAGACTATGAAAGAGAATCGGCTGATCGTTTTAATGTCCGATCAGGCGAATGCACTGATCACATCAGGCAATGTTTGGCGAAATCCGTCGCCTCGTTTGCCGTCCAGTCGCCTTTCGGCTTTTCCTTAAGGTCATTACACCATTCCTCGCTGCCCACCTCGGGCGAACATGCGGAAACAGCACCAGCCAGGAAAAGGACCGCAAGGGCCCCGGCGATTTTGGTCGTGATCGTTTTCTGCAGTTTCATGTCCGTGTCCACTGTTTGTGTGTTTGTTATTAACGCTACAAACTTATACACGGCGCGAAAATGACGCAAAGTAAACCTTCGGTCTGTGGCAACCGTCACAGACCAAAAGCAACAATCGACAAAATGAAAATCAGGGATCAGTCGCGCCAGAAGGACGGCATCAACAGCACAAGAAGCGTCTCGAACTCAAGCCGGCCCAGAACCATGGCAACATCCAAAATCCACTTCGCGGAATCCGGCAATGACTGGAAATTACCCGCCGGTCCGATGATATTGCCAAGCCCCGGCCCGACATTGGCAAGCGCAGTTGCCGCCGCACTCATCGAGGTAATCAGATCAAGCCCCGTCAAACCAAGGGCAATCGTCACCGCGATATAGCTGATGGTCAAAAGGAAGACATAGACCGTAACCGCGTTATAGATGTCGGATGTGATTTCATGTCGATCAATGCGGCTGACCACCACGGCCGACGGACTGCGCAGGCGCATGAAATGGGCACGAAGCCCGGTAAACACGACATACAGGCGAAACATCTTGAACCCGCCCGATGTCGATCCCGAACAGCCGCCGATAAAAGTCGCAAAGAAAAACAGCATGACCGCCGCCGGGCCCCACAACAGATAATCACCCGATGCATAGCCCGTGGTCGTAATTACCGACACAAGGTTAAATGCCGCCATGGTTAGCGACCGGAAGATACCGTCATCCGATATCTGCACCAACCGCACGGTCAGCAAAAACGTAAAGCCGGCAATGATCAGGCAGAACAATCTGATTTGCTGATTGCCGATCACGGCCTTGATCGCACGCTTGCGCAGAAAGACCGCATAGGCGGTAAACGGCAAACCACCAAAAAACATGAACAGGATGGCAATCCAGTGCAGCGACAGGCTGGTGTCAAACTTGGCAAATGAAAGGTCCGACGTGGCATAGCCCCCGGTCGACAGGGTCGTCATGCCGTAATTGATCGCATCAAACCATCCCATGCCAAAAATGCGATACAACACAATGCACACCAGGGTCAGAACGGAATAAATCATCACGATCTGCAGGCACATGTCGCGCATGCGCCCACTGAGTTTTTCCGACCGGTCCGAACTTTCCATCTGAAAAAGCTGCATGCCGCCAACCCGCATCATTGGCAACAGGGCAAGGGCGGTGACGATGATCCCGATCCCGCCCAGCCATTGCATGATCGATCGCCAAATCAACAATCCCGGCGGCAATTCATCCAGCCCCGACAGGATCGTCGACCCGGTCGTCGTCAGGCCTGAAACGGTTTCAAACACCGCATCACAGAAACTGATTTCCAGTGATGAGTACCAAAGCGGCAAGGACCCGGTCAGGCTAATCGCAATCCATGACACCACCGTCAGGACATAGCCCTGACGTGCTGTCACACGCGGTCCGATATCGGACCGGCAGGCAAGACACGCCATACCGCCAAGCCCGATGGTCGTGATCGAGGCCTGGGCAAAAATTTTCCAGTCCGGGTTGCCATATGCAAGATCAACAGCAGCAGGCACCATCATCGATATACCGATGATAATGACCATAACCCCGACAACGAAAAAGATGGGTTGCAGACGGAACAAGCAAGCTTCCCTGACAGCAAAAGACAAACCCGCTTGTAGCGCCAATTGACAATTGATGCATCCGGTTATTGTGCATGACACCATTGATGGCAATTCCCGCTGCCCGCTACCCACCCGACACAGGCGTCATCATTTTGCCGTTCTTTTTGCTTGTTCTTTTGCCATGACCGTTGTGTCATTCTTGCCAAATACTCACCCCGCAGATCTTTGAGGCCAGTGTGAAACGCGTTATCCGCCTGATCGTCCTTCTTGCCATTCCGGCCTTGATTGCCATTGGCCTTCACTGGCACAGCGCACCGGTCCATGCGGCTGACAACGCGCCCCAACTTGCTGATCCGGCCGGACTGGAAGCAAGGGGTCGCGATGTTCAGGTGATTGATGGCGATACCATCATGATTGCCGGTCAGGTGCTTGATATCGCTGGCATGGACGCCCCGGAACTTGGCCAGCAATGCCTGCATAATGGCAGTTTCTGGGACTGCGGCATGTCTTCGGCCATGCAATTGCGCAAATATTTCGCCATGGCACCGTTTGATGTCCATTGCTGGCCCGGTGATCAGGAACGCGCGGGCAAGGCCGGTGATTTCCCCATTGTCGAATGCGGGATCGGTGAACGTGACGTGGCGGCGGCAATGATCAGCGACGGTGAAGCGCTGCCGATTGCGGGCTATTCCCATCGTTATGACCGTCTGTCGCGCGATGCCGACAATGCCGGCATCGGCATCCATGGTGGCGATATGATTACCCCGTCTGACTGGCGGGCGGGCAAACGGCTTGAAGGTGAAACCGGACGCTGCCTGTTCATCGCTGACGGCAAGGGCAATTACCTCAGCACCCTTGATCCGCGCTTTGCCGATTTTGCCTCAGACACCAAAATCTGCAGCGACGAAGAGGCACGTGACATGAACCTGAACTATCTGCCGCCATCACCGTAACCGGCTCCTTTTTGGTGGCAGGTGCATCTTTTGGCGTCTTCGCGCGTCTTCCTCTTTATCGCTTCGATCAAACAGGAGAATAAGATGCGCCTGCAACTTGCCTTGAATGTGAAAAACCTTGACCGTGCCATCGCGTTTTACAGCGAAATGTTCGCAAGCCCGGTGCACAAACAACGGCCGGGATATGCCAATTTCGAAATTCAAAACCCGCCGCTTAAGCTGGTTTTGTTCGAACACCCGGCGGCAACCGAAAACCTGAACCATATCGGTGTCGAATGTCTGAGCGAGCAGGCGTTTGAAACCGCGTCAGCCCGGCTGCATCAAAGTAATCTTGTCACCAGCGACGTTGCGGAAACCGGATGTTGTCACGCAAAGCAGGCTAAGTTCTGGGCAACAGGACCAGACGAACTTGACTGGGAGTGGTATCGTATCCTTGACGATGCGCCAGATAATCAGTCTGCCGATCGACAAACGTCGGGGGCTGGCTGTTGTGGCCAACAACCGGGCAAGGAACTGCAACCAGATCAGGTGTGCTGCACGTAAAGAACCATGAAGTTTGCATCGACACATCACACAACTTCAGACTGGCAGGCCTTGCAAAAAGGCCTGCGCAGTTTCGTCTATCACCGTCTTCCCCAGGACGCGGTCGACGATGTTGTTGCCGACATCCTTGAAACGATTATCCGCAAAAAATCAGACCTTCGGTTGGCATCCAATCCGTCCGCTTGGATTTATGCCGTCGCACGCAGCAAGGTGGCGGACTTCTATCGACGACAGGGGCGCGAACATACCGCACTTCAGACCCTCAATACCGATCCGACCCTGTTGAACCATGACGAGCCGCACGACAAACCCGGTTTGCATGACTGCGTGATGGGCTTCATCGGTCGATTGAGCGAAACCGACCAAACCGTTCTAGAAGAAATCGACATTAACGGCACGCGGCAAACCGACTTTGCCACCCGCAATGCCATCGCCCTCCCCACAGTGAAGTCACGCGTCCAACGCGCCCGAAACCGTCTGCGTGATCGGTTGATTGCCTGTTGTCCCGCCAACGGCGAAGACAGCAATGGCAATGCCACAACATGCCAAGGCGCATGCGATAGCACGACGTCATGTGCGCTGGGTCGGATATGATGATGTTCGGGAAAAGCTTGGAGCGGGTGAAGGGAATCGAACCCTCGTATGCAGCTTGGGAAGCTGCCGTTCTACCATTGAACTACACCCGCGAAGCGCGCGATTTATAGCCCGCTTTTCCGATCAACGCAAGCCGGTCCCATCCAGATCCATCCAATTAATTGCCCGACCAAATACCGGAAAACTTTAGCCTTCCGGCACCATACGCCAGATCGCACTGACATGGTCATCGGAAATCAGGATCGATCCGTCGATATAGTGTTTCACATCAACCGGGCGCCCGATCACTTCGCCATTGCTGCGCAGGAAACCGACAAGGAACGGGTTTTCTGTTACCGGCTTGCCATTGATGAATTCGACCCGGACCACCTCGTACCCATCCGGAATTGTGCGGTTCCAGGATCCATGCAGCGCCACCAGCGCATCCCCACCATCGAAGGTGAAGCCAAGCGGCGCATTATGGGCATTAAAGGTAAATTCCGGGAAAGTGACTTCTTCTGGCACCGTTTCATCGGAAAATTGCGGGCTTCTGGTGTCGTTCCCCGCATACCAGGGATAGCCATAGAACTGGCCAGACTGGCTGGCACGATTAAGTTCCTCGCGCGGAATGTTATCGCCCAGCATATCGCCGCCATTATCGGTAAACCAAAGCTCGTCCGTTTCAGGATGGAAGGTCAGCCCGACAGAATTGCGAATGCCACTGGCATAAATATCCGGTGCACCGCCATTGACCGGGATGGAAATGATCGTCCCTTCAAGGCCACTGACCTTGCAGATATTGCACGGTGCCCCGACCGCAACAAACAGGCGGTCGCCATCCGGTGACAACGCGGCATAGCGCCAACCATGATGGCGCTCATCGGGCAGATTGGTAAACAGGATCCGCGGGCGACCAAGGCTTTCGCCATCAAAATTGGCAAGATCATAGGACACGATGCGGTGTTGATCGGCGACAAACAAGGTCCCGGGTTTATAGGCAATCCCGTTGGCCAGCTTGAAGTCATCGGCAATCAGATTGACGTCCTCGGCAAAGCCATCGCCATCCTGGTCACGCACGAAATAAAGGTTCGGCCCGCGCGTCCCGACAAAAGCGCCTTTAAGCTCCGGGGCGACCGCAATCGTCCGGGCGTTGCTGACCTCGGCAAAGACCGAAAGGCGATATCCACTTTCAGCCGTTAGCATCGATTGAACGCGCGCCACCCGTTCGGAAACCTGCTGGGCCTGTGCGGGAAGGTTTCCCGCGGTCACAGCCGCGGCAGAAACGGCCCCCAAACACAAACGCCCGGCCCATCGGCGTGCGGTGTGCAACTGGCGACGGAAGTCCGGGCGTAAATATTGGGTCATCCTGAAATCTCCTTGTCTGGCAATCGGCCTTAAAGGGATACGGACAGTTTCCCCAGGTCGATTAACGAACGCGTTCAGAGATCGGGGCGTTGACCGACAGTTCCATGTCCCAGGGGAAGTAAATCCAGGTGTCCTGGGAGACTTCGGTCACAAAGCTGTCAACGATTTCACGGCCAAGCGGCTTGGCGTAAACGGTTGCGAAATGCGCATGCGGCAGTTTTTCGCGCACAGCCTTGGCGGTTTTGCCGGTATCGACCAGATCATCAATGATCAGCATATCGGTACCGTCACCCTTGATGTCTTTCAGCCATTCCAGATCGCCACGCGTCTTGTCAGAGTAGCTGCGTACGCACACCGTATCAATCAGGCGAATATCAAGTTCGCGGGCAATGATGGCCGCTGGCACAAGACCGCCACGGGTGATTGCCACGATTCCCTTGAACGGGCCTTTTTCCAACAGTCGCCATGCAAGTGCACGGGCATCGCGATGCATCTGTTCCCAGGAAACCGGGAAACCTTTGTTATAAGCAGCTTCGCTCACAAGAATTCTCCTGCGCCAGATCGGTTCGCCAAATGAATGTGCCCAGAGATTACCTAAAGGCGTCACCCAAAGGCATCACCATCCAGACCCGCATTCCACAAAATCAAGCCGCTTAACTACGCCCTGTTGGGCCCGAAGGCAAGTATTCGCTGGCAGCGTTGTTACTGCGCGTTCATCCGCGCCTGCAGCAGGGTTGAAAAATCACTACCGAGTTTCTGGATCGCCGATGACCAGTCGCCGGGTTTATCCTGTCGATAGATCCGCAAGGTCGGATACCATGGGCTATCTGCCCGGTGCACCATCCAGCGCCAGTCGGTGGTGTAAAGCTGCAACATCCAGACCGGCACGCCAAGCGCCCCCGCCAGATGGGCCGGCGAGCTGTCAATCGTGATCACCAGATCCATCGCCTGCATCAACGCGGCACTGTCGCCAAAATCATGAATATGATCGCCAAGGTCGGTGACAAAGGCATGCAGGCCAAGCTTGTCGATATCGCCGCGGCGATCATCAATCTGGAAGCTGTAAAATGCCGCCCCCTTGGCCGACAAGATCGGCAGCAAGGTTTCAAGCGGGCAGGATCTATCCCGCGGATTAAGCTTGCCCGCCCAGATCAGCCCGACCTTAAGCACCGTTCCGGGCGGCGGTGCCAATCGCGCACGTTTGCCCTGCGGCGCGGAGATATAGCTATCGGTCGAGATTTTCTGAAGCTCTTTGGATCCGATGCCCATCACATGCGGCAGGCTTAGAAGCGGCACATGCACATCAAATTCCGGAAGTGCGCGCCCCTTTTCCACAACGGTACCCACACCCGACACGGTCTTCATGATCGGGATCAGTTCCTTGCGGCATTCAAGGATCACATGTGCGGCCTTTTGAGCCACCAGCGGCACAAAACGGGCAAACTGGATCATGTCGCCAAACCCCTGCTCGGCACGCAGTAAAATGCGTTTGCCGCGAAGATCAGCTTTGCCATCCCACTCGGGCGCTGTTTCAAGCGGCCGGATCGGATTATCGGCAAGTTTGCGGCGCGTCTCATACCCCGCCCAACCTTCGGCATAGTTGCCAAGCGCAAGATGCGCCAATGACTTGTCCCAGTTGGCATCGACATAATCTGGATCAATCGCAAGCGCACGGTCGAAATAGTCAAGCGCCTCTTCAAAGCGGTTCATATCCCGATACACAAGGCCGGTATTAAACGTATGCGACTTCACCGTGTCATCAAGTTCAAGCGCCTTCTTGTGCGCAACAAGCGCCTCGTCAAACCGCATCATTTCGCGCAGACAATTGCCCATATTCGACCACAAGCCGGCATTGCCGGGGCGCAAGTCTGCCGCGCGTCGATAGGCAATCAGGGCGGCCTCGAACTTCTTGCTGCGACGAAGCGCCACGCCAAGGTTGTTCCACACATCCGGTTGATTGGGGTTCTGGCGCAGGGCCGTGCTGTAAAGACGGATGGCATCGTCAATCTGGCCGGCCTGATGTGCGGCAAGACCGCGTTGAAACAGGTCACTGATTACCTGTCGGCGCTGAACCGCGGCATCACCATTTTTGACCGACGGCATGCTTTGATCGCTGGTAGCAACATCTTCGGTTTTTTTGGGGGCGTCCTTTGCCGGGATCACCGGATCATCCTGTTTGGCTGCCATATTATCCGCAGACGGCTTTGATGCCTTCTTTGCCGGTCGTTTTTTGCGCGTTGTCGCCGCTTTCGCCATTCCTGTTTCCCCCGGTGCCTTTGCCGTTATCTGGCAAAAGCCATCGCCCCCGTTAAAGGCATTTCCCACAGACTGACCACGGCACTGACCGCCCGATTCGGCGGCATGTGGCCTTTCCTGCACAAAGCATAATTTACCAAAAAAGCCTTACCAATAAGTGGATTTATTCATTTGGTTTTACGGAAATGGAATATTCACCACGCCCATTGTTTCTTGTTTCAGTAATTTTACCAGATGGGGTAGCCTCAGCGGCATAACAACAAACCAGAATGTAGTCGCCACACCTTTGTGCCTCATTACGGAAAAATAAACGCACGAATTGGTCACTGTGAACATCACACAGGACAACAATTCGTCACAACCTGACTGTCGGTAACATGATCGGAGCTTCAGGCCGATCACCGACATCAGATCTAGGGATTGGGTTAATTCTGCCTTTGAAGGATTGGGAGACCGTAAATGGCCGAACCTAAGAGATCCGGTGCCTCCGTCGGACGTAAAGTAATTTTTGTGATTGTGGGACTTCTCATCGTCGGCTTTGCCGCGATGATGACCATTCAGACCGTCTCGCAACGCAATGCCATGATCGAAATCATGTATAATGAATCGGTCGAAAAAACCGAAATGCTGTCAACGGCGGTTCAGCCGGGCTTCATTGCCATGGATGGTGCATCGGTCGAAAAGGAATTCCGCAAGATCACCGACAAGGAAGGCTCGCAGCTTGCAAGCCTGATCGCGGCCAATCCCGGTGGGGATGCCATTGGCACCTACCAGTCGGAAACGCTCAAAAAGCATGATCTGGCAGCCCTGATCGAGCCATATCTCGGGCAACTTGAAAACAAGGAAGTCATCAGCTTCATTTCCGAAGATGCCGTGATCGTCGGTGCCCCGATCACCAAATACTCCAAGCGCCGCGACGAAGATCAGTATCGGGGCATGCTGGTCACCGCCTGGTCACTTGATCGCGTCAATGCCGAAGTCCAGCAGGCCGTTATCATTCAGGTCGCCCTGGCGGCGGCCATTCTGGTGGTTTTGCTTGGCGTCACATGGTTTGTCCTGCGCCATCAGATCCTGACCCCGATGGTCAAGATCAATGGCGCGATGCGGTCGCTTGTCGATGGCGAACTGGATGTCGATATCCCGGGCCTTAAGCGCAATGACGAAATCGGCGAAATGGCGTCATCCGTCGAAATCTTTAAGGAAAACGCCAAGCGCGTCGCCCAGCTTGATCGCGAACGCGAACAGGAACGCGAACGTGCCGAGGCCAAACGCCGCGAAGCCATGGCGGCCCTTGCCGGCCGGTTTGAACAAACCGTCATGGGTGTGGTCGACGGTGTGTCTGGCGCATCTGGCGAAATGCAGGAAGTCGCCCAGACGATGGTGGCCGCAGTCCAACAAAACGAAGCCGGATCACAGGCCGTGGTTGCCGCGGTTGAACAGGCCAATCACAGTGTCGAAACCGTCGCAAGTGCGGCCGAACAGCTTGCTGTTTCGATCCGCGACATCAGCGCACGGGTAAATGAAACATCGAACATCACCGCCAATGCCTCGACCGAGGCAAACCGGGTCAACGAAATGGTTCAGGGTCTTGATGTCTCGGCCCAGAAAGTCGGGGAGGTCGTGCAGATCATTCAGGCAATTGCCGAACAGACCAACTTGCTGGCACTCAACGCCACGATCGAGGCCGCCCGTGCGGGTGATGCTGGCAAGGGCTTTGCCGTGGTCGCCAACGAGGTCAAAAACCTCGCCAACCAGACCGCGCGCGCGACCGAGGATATCTCCGAACAGATTTCCGGTATTCAGGGCTCGACCCAGCAGGCGGTTGGCGCGATTGACGGGATCACCGGCATCATTGCCAACCTGAATGACATCGCGTCCGAAGTGGCGGCTGCGGTCGAAGAACAGGGTCAGGCAACCACGGAAATCTCGACCTCGGTTCAGCAGGCGGTTCAAAGCACGCAGGAAGTGTCCAACCACATCCGCGAAATGCAGGAAGCCGCCCGCCAGACCGGCGAAGCCGCCCATCAAGTGCTTGGCGCGTCTGACAAGCTTAACAGCCAGTCGGGCACGCTGCGCGGTGAGGTTGGCAACTTCTTGAATGAAGTGCGCGCAAGCTAAGCTTCATCTGGCTTAAAACCCAAAAAAAACGCCGCCCGGTTTTCCGTGGCGGCGTTTTTGTTTTTCGATGTGGTCCTAGCGTAATGGATCGCGGTTTCTTGCGTCCTCATCAAGGCGCATCATCATCATGTCGTCGAGATCCGCATAACCATGTAAACGATAAAGCGGCTGCATATCCGCTGTCGCCAGAAGCCAGCGTTTCACGCGCTTTAGTTCCGGGTGACTATGCAACGCATCGATCATTTTGGCAGCAATGCCCATGCGGCGATAATCCGGATCGACAAACACATCGGCAACATAGGCAATAGCGATCTGATCACTGACCACACGTGCAAAACCGACCTGACGGCCTTCGCAATAGGCCCCTACGGGAAATGACATTTCGACAGATCGGTCGAATTCGCCGCGCGTTCGCCCGGCCGACCAATAGGACGCGGCGATAAAATCATAGCAGTAATCAAGATCAAGCCGTGCCCGATCCATACTGATTTCAATGGTTTTATCGCCATCTGCCATCATAGGGCTCCCATCCGGGCGCGTTGGTTATTTCAGGTAAACAGCAACAGCCAGTGCCGCAATCGCCACCCACAGAACCAATGTCTGGCGTGAAACACCACCAGATTTGCGCTGACCATTGCCTGATTTACCGCGCATCGCTGCAACCGTATCAGGATGGAGACGAAGCCCCTGTTCGGTGAAGACGGCGGATGCCTGTTCGGCGGCTTCAAGCACACGGGGCAGACGGCGCAGCATCGTTCCCGCCTGAAGGGTCGCTTCCTTGATCTTGGCTTCCGGACCAAGGTTTTCACGCATCCAGTCTTCGATCAGCGGACGCGACAGTTCCCACATATTCTCATTCGGGCTGAGAATACGTGAAAGCCCCTCGGCAACGATCATGGTTTTCTGCAACATCAAAAGCTGCGGCTGTGTTTCCATGCCGAATTGTTCGGTAATCTGGAACAACTGCCCCAACAACCGCCCGACGGAAATATCGGCCAGTTCCTTGCCCAGGATCGGCTCGCCAATCGAACGGCAGGCCTGCTGGAAGTTTTCAAGCGACTGGTTGCGCGGAACATACCCCGCTTCGAAATGTACCTCGGCCACCCGGTGATAATCACGCGTCAAAAAGCCCAGCAACATCTCGGCCAGATAAAGACGCGTCTGCTTGTCCACCCGGCCCATGATGCCGAAATCAACCAAGCTGACCCGGCCGTTTTCATCAACAAACAGGTTGCCCGGATGCATGTCGGCATGGAAAAAACCGTCGCGGAAAACCTGTTGGAAAAATGCTCCAGCCGCCTTGGCCAGCAAGTCAGACCGGTCAATGCCCATGCGATCAAGGGCTTCGACATTATCGATACGCACGCCCTTGACCCGCTCCATGGTCATCACATGCTCGGCGGTACGTTCCCAATCGATCTGCGGGATGTAATATGTCGGATCGTCTTCGAAATTTTGGCGGAACTCCGATGCTGCCGCCGCCTCGAAACGCAGATCCATCTCAAGATGGACACTGTCTTCAAGCGCCTTGACCGTTTCAATCGGTTTAAGACGACGCAGGCGCGGCTGGGTCAGTTCAACAAGTTCCGCAATCCAGTAAAACAGGTCCATGTCGCGCGCAAAGCGATACCGGATATCCGGGCGCAGGACCTTGACGGCCACTTCGCGCCCATCGGTCGTGGTGGCGAAATGCACCTGCGCGATCGATGCGGCGGCGACCGGCGTTTCATCAAATTCGGCAAACAGCACGTCAAACGGCTCAGCCAGCTGTTCGGTGATGATGCGTTTGGCAACCTTGGCCGAAAATGGCGGCAGGCGATCCTGAAGCGATGATAGGTCGGCCGCCACATCATCGCCAATCAAGTCGGATCGGGTCGCCAAGGTCTGGCCAAGCTTGATAAAGGCCGGGCCCAATTCCTCAAGCGCACGGGCCAGTCTTTTGCCCGGTGGCAAATCAGACCGGCGTGAAAACGGGGCTGTCAGGCGAGCCAGAAACGCGACAAGTTTCCCCCCCGGCACGAGGGCGAGTGGAAACAACGCATCATAGCGCGCCAAAGTGCGCGCCATGGCAAGCAGGCGAAAGCTGTTACGAATAAAACGGATCATGCGTCAAACGCCCTTATATCCGCCAACCGGAATGAATGGCTGCAATCCCGCCAGACAGGTTGCGGTATTTTACCCGCTCAAAGCCAGCCGCCCGGATCATGGATGCAAATGTTTCCTGATCGGGGAACTTGCGAATGCTTTCCGCCAGATACTGATAAGCTTCGCGATTGCCCGCGATAAACCGGCCGATTTCGGGCAAAAGCTTGAATGAATAGGTGTCATACAGCTTATCGAACCCCGGAACGACGACCTTGGAAAATTCAAGACACTGGAACTTCCCACCCGGACGCAGGACGCGATAGGCTTCCGAAAGCGCCTCTTCAATGCGGGTCACATTGCGAATGCCAAAGGCGATGGTATAGGCATCAACCGACTGGTCTGGCAGCGGCAATTTCTGCGCATCACCGACGGTCCAGTTGATGTTTTTCAGGATACCATGATCAACCGCACGGTCGCGCCCAACATGGAGCATCTCATAGTTGATGTCACAGACCGTGACAGAGCCACCACCGTTTTTCAGGAAGCGAAACGCAATATCCCCGGTGCCCCCGGCAACGTCGAGCAACTTCATGCCCGGACGCGGCTTGAGCTCGTTGATGAAACTGTCTTTCCACAAGCGATGCACGCCACCGCTCATCAGATCGTTCATCAGGTCATATTTCGACGCAACAGTGTCGAAGACCTCTCGCACCATGGATGCCTTCTGGCTTTCGGGAACATCACGAAAACCAAAGTGGGTTGTGTTTTCGCCGGTTTCGCCCGCGGCAGGGTCTGTGTTCTTGCTCATGGCCGGGAAAATAGCGCAGCAATGATTATCCTGCCAGTGGAAAGCCACGACAAAACGCAAATATCCTGTTGGATCGTGGTCATTTCTGTTAAGTCAATCTGACGCGACAAGCGTTTGCCAAGAAGATTAGAGCGACGACAAGAACAGGATGCCCCGATGAGCTGCATGGTAAAAATCTGTGGAATTAACAGCGAAGATGCCGCGATTGCAGCCATGAGTGCCGGGGCAGATGCCCTTGGATATGTCTTTTTCCCGCCAAGCCCGCGCCATATCTCGCTTAAGGGTGCCAAGACGCTGACCGAACGGGTCCCCAACAGTATCTATAAGGTCGGCCTGTTTGTCGAAGCCGGTGACGAGGCGCTTGAAAACGCGATCAAGGCGGGCAATCTCGATGTCATCCAACTCCATGGCAAGGAAAGTCCGGAACGCGTGGCCGAGGTCAGGGAACGCTTTGGCCTCAAGGTCATGAAGGCCATTTCTGTCAGTACCCTCGAAGACATCGAAAACGCCAAGAAAAACTATGACGGCGTTGCCGATTTTCTGTTGTTTGATGCCAAACCGCCCAAGGAAAGCGTCCTTCCCGGCGGCAATGCGGTTTCGTTCGACTGGACGCTTCTGACCGGTCAGAACTTCCAAAGCAACTGGATGCTGGCTGGCGGACTTGATCCCAGCAACGTCGCCGAGGCCGTAAAGATTACCGGCGCCCCCTGGGTTGACGTGTCATCCGGTGTCGAACGCAGCAAGGGGGTCAAGGACCCGCGCAAAATCTCGGCCTTCATCCAGGCGGCAAAAGGGTACTGATCCCTCTGATCGTTGGGGATCAGAGTTGATTTAACCATTTCTGAAATGATTGGGCGCAAAACTGCCCGGGCAATAGTGCAATCCATTGCCCGGACCGAGTACGCGCGACATGAAACCGACCCTTCGATCAAGAACCCAGAAGCTTCTGCACGGTGTTGACCGGGAATCGCGGTTTTCGCTGTTTGTGCATCTGGTTCTGGCCAGCGCGATCATCATCAATGTCGTCTCGGTGATTTTTGACTCGGTCGAAGCCTTTGCCGAACGCTATTTCATTCTGTTTGCCACAATCGAGATCGTCTGCACGCTGATCTTTGCTATCGAATACGCCCTGCGTGTCTGGTCCGCCCCGGACAATCCCCGTTTTGCAGGCACGTTCGGTCGGCTGCGCTATATGCTGACGCCGATGGCACTGATTGACCTTCTGGCGATCCTGCCGATCTTCCTGTGGTTCTTTACCAGCATTGATTTGCGCTTTATCCGTATTGTCCGGTTGCTGCGCCTGTTGAAATTCACCCGCTATTCCACCGGGCTGGAACTGATGATGCTGGTGTTTCGCCAGCAGATGGGCATTTTCGGTGCCGCCAGTGCCGCCCTTGCCTGCATGCTGGTTTTCAGTGCCGGGGCGATTTACCTCGCCGAACACGAAGCCCAACCCGAACAGTTCGCCAACCTGCTTGATGCGCTTTATTGGAGTGTCATTACCCTTGCCACGGTCGGCTATGGCGATGTTGTGCCGATCACCCCGTTTGGCAAATTCTTGGCCAGCATCATCTCGCTGACCGGCATCGGGATTGTCGCCGTCCCGGCCGGTATTCTGGCCTCGGCTTTTAACGCCGAACTGCGCCGCCGCGAAGCCGAATATCGCCATCAGGCCACCCGCCAGCTGCTGGGCAAACGTCTGACCGAACGGGTCCGCAACAAACTGCGATCGCATCAGGAAGAACTTGGCATCAGCGAAGAACAGGCCCAATGGATTATCGAGGACATCCGCGATGTCCACCGCAATGAAAGCGATGAAATCCTGACCTGCCCGCATTGCCATCAGCCGCTTCACCTTGAACTGCACGACACCGAAACACCCCCCTCGCCGCAAAAGTCTTGACGCCCGGTTTTTTTGGGCACATGGTTGCGTCATGAAAACACACGGCATGAACCCGACCCGCATTGCAAATCGTTGGTGGTGGCTCGCTTAAGCGGGCGGCCAAAACTCGTGCCCTAAACATACCGGCCGCCTCATTCTTGCAGGCGGCTTTGTGTTTTCAGACTTCTTCCTCCTTGTCTAAAGATCACATGGCTCCTGCGGCAAAAGGCCCACACAGGAGTAAAAAACGTGACGACCCCGACAAGCCAAACCGGCATTTCCACTGACAGCAGCGAATATCGCTACACCACCGATGGCGGTGTTTCGGTGATCCGCCGCATGACCGAAGTGGCTTACGAAAACGCAACCGAAGGCCTGATTGATGCGCTTGATGGCACCAAGGGCGTGTTGCTGTCGTCAAGCTATGAATTTCCGGGGCGCTATTCACGTTGGGACATGGGATTTGATGCCCCACCGCTTGAAATTGTCGGACGTGAACGCGGCTTTGCCCTCCATGCGCTCAATGATCGCGGTCGGGTGTTGCTTGATGTCATTTCGACGGCGCTTGAAAACCATCCCCATGTTGAAAGCCTGACCAACGGCGAAGACGGGCTGTATGGCGTGGTCAAAAAACCCGCCGCCTGGTTCCCCGAAGAACAACGCAGTCAGCAACCCAGCCTGTTTTCGGTTGTGCGTGCGCTGCGTGATCTGTTCGGGCACAAGGGCGATGAACGGCTTGGGCTGTATGGCGCGTTTGGTTATGACATCGCGCTTCATTTCGAACAGATCAATCTGGCCCAGGACCGCCCGGCGGATCATAAGGACATCCACCTGTTCCTGCCTGATCAGATGGTCACAGTCGACCATGCGTCGCGCGTTGCCACCCGGTTTGATTATGAATTTATCGCCCCCGATGGCCGCAGCACCGCCGGGCTGGAACGTATTTCCCAACCCCACCCGCCGTCACGCGGCAACAATGCCGAAATCGAAAACGACATGAAGCAGGGCGAATACGCCACAATCGTCGAAGACGCCAAGCACCGCTTTGCCCGTGGTGAATTGTTCGAAGTCGTGCCCAGCCGCGTTTTCCGCACTGCTTGCGATGTCAAACCATCGGAAATCTTCCGCCGTCTCAAACGCCGCAACCCCGCCCCTTACGGCTTCTTGATCAATCTCGGCGACGGTGAACATCTGATTGGCGCATCGCCCGAAATGTATGTCCGGGTCAAGGGACAGCGCATCGAAACCTGCCCGATTTCCGGCACCATCGCGCGTGGCCGCGATGCGATTGAAGATGCCGAAAACATCCGCACATTGCTGAATTCCGCCAAGGAAGAATCAGAACTCACCATGTGCACCGATGTCGATCGCAACGACAAGGCACGCGTCTGCAAACCGGGCAGCATCCGCATTCTGGGCCGGCGTCAGATCGAAATGTATTCGCGCCTGATCCACACGGTTGATCATGTCGAAGGTCGCCTGCGGGATGGCTTTGATGCGCTCGATGCCTTCCTGACCCATTGCTGGGCCGTGACCGTCACCGGTGCCCCCAAACGCGCCGCCATGAAACATATCGAGGCCGTCGAACGCAGCGCACGCGCCTGGTATGGCGGGGCGATCGGGGCTGTTTTGTGCAATGGCGATCTGAATACCGGACTGACGCTGCGCACTGTGCGCCTGAAACAGGGCGTCGCCGAGGTCCGTGCGGGCGCGACGCTTCTTTTTGATAGCGAACCCGACGCCGAAGAAGCCGAAACCGTCCTGAAGGCATCTGCAATGATTGATGCTGTCACCCGCGATGCCAAGGATGAAGTCACCCTTGATCCGACGGTATCAGGCGTTGGCAAACGCGTGCTTCTGATCGATCACGAAGACAGCTTTGTGCAAAACCTTGCAAGCTACATTCGTGCGACGGGGGCAGAAACGCTCACACTCCGTCCGGGCTTCCCCGATCAGGCGTTTGAGGATTTCAAACCTGATCTGGTGTTCCTGTCGCCCGGTCCGGGGCGCCCGGATGACTATCACCTGCGCGACAGCATCGAACGTGCGCTGGCCGCCGGTTTGCCGGTATTCGGGGTTTGTCTTGGTCTGCAGGGGATTGTCGAATTCTTTGGCGGGTCACTCGGCCAACTTGTCACACCGATGCATGGCAAACCGTCAAAGGTGAAACTCGATACAACCGATCCGCTGTTTGATGGCCTGCCCGAAGACATCGTTGTCGGACGCTACCATTCCCTGTTTGCCAAGGCGGCTGAAATGCCAGCCGACCTTGCGGTCACGGCGCGCAGTGACGACGGGGTAATCATGGGCATCCGCCACAAAAGCCTGCCGATCAGTGCCGTGCAGTTCCACCCCGAAAGCCTTTTGACCCTTCAGGGCGAAGTCGGCATGCGCATGATCGCCAATCTTCTGCGCAACCCGCATGGCAAACGCCCCGAAGAAGAAACCGAAGAAACAGACGACACGACAAACAAGGAAGAGACAGCGACCGATCACAAGGCCGCCTGACCATCACCAAACACCCTGATCTGCGCGGCGTGCCAAGCCCCCCCCTGTCACGGCACAGCAAACCGCAGATCACACACAGCAACGGCCGTGCTCCTCCCTCGCGGCCGTTGCTTCTTTATATCTGGGGCATTGGGTTGCGGTAATCAGGCATCATCATCATCAAGCGAACCGTCGATTACCGAGTAATCGGGCGGCGGAGCCTGACGGAATTTTTCCGGGTCACCCTTGCGTTTGTTGCGCGTGCGCGAAATCCAGCCGCCATAATGGGCTTCGGGCTTGGGTTCGGTCGGCGCACCGGCACGCACCGGGCGTGGGGCAAAGCGGCCCAGATTGATCACCCGGTCATACATCACGATATTGGCGGCAATCGCCACATTGACACAGAAACTCATCGGGATCTTGATGATGAAATCGCATTTTTCCTGCATTTCATCCGACAGGTTTCCGCGTTCCGGACCCAGGATATAAGCCGCCTGCGACGGATGCTTGAAGCTTGGCAGTTCAATCGCATCGGGTGTCAGTTCGACCCCCACCATGCGGCAGCCCTGCGGCAGAAACAGATTGTCGTGATCGGGGAAATGATAGTAGGGCATCTGTTCGCCCGACTTCGATGTGTCGGTGATGTTGGAGCGTTCCTCGCGGAAATCTGCATCCACCGTAAACGCAAAGCTTGCGCCAAAGGCATGGGCAGAACGAAACAGGGTGCCCACATTCAAAGGCTTGCTTGCCCCTTCAATTCCAATCCCGAAATAGCCGCGCATATCTTCCTCCGTGCCGCACCAAAACCCCGTGTCAGGCCGGTGCGAAAACAACTCCATGAAAAGAAACTGCAACGGGCTATACCCGCCCGAGCACAATATGGCAAGCACACCACGGTCAATGCTGCGTCCCGTTGCCGTAAGCCATCCGGAAAATCAATTTGGAACAACGATGCGGCTCTTTCGTTGAATAAGACAAAGGGCACAACATCCCTTGGTCGAGCAAACCGTCAACCAAAACAGGAGACGATAATGAATTGGGACCAAATCGAAGGACGTTGGAAACAGCTTACCGGTGACGTCAAAAAACAGTGGGGTCGCCTGACCGACGATGATGTCGATGCCATTGATGGCCAGCAAGACAAACTGGTCGGCAAGATTCAGGAAGCCTATGGCATTCAACGCGAAGAGGCCGACCGTCAGGTCCGCGAGTGGTTCAATCGCCTTTAAGTGAATTGATTTAAGCCATAACCGGCCATCCCCCCGTTCGTTTCGCGCGCAGCCCAAGATCCTCCCCTTGATTGCTGCGCGCGAAACTGCTTTTTATGGCAGGAAGCTTGATTGCTTCCTGCCATTTACGTTTTGGAGACCTTTTTTCATGCCCGTCAAATCCCCCTGCATCGGCACATGTGTGCTGGACCAGAAATCGGGCCATTGCATGGGATGTTTTCGTACCGGCGATGAAATCGGTTCGTGGATGACCCTGAGTGACGGCGCAAAGAAGCGGGTTATCGCCAGCGCGCAGAAGCGCAAGGCCAACACTCCCGCCAAGTCCAATCAAGACTGATCCCCCACCCGTGCTTCTTCTTTCAACTACTTGCCCGACCTGATTGCGGCAATTAGTTTGCTATCAGATAAAGAAGGAACCGGGCATGTCAGCAAGCACAGCTTCTGCAACATCACTGCGTCATTTGATGCGCACAGCAAACCACGCGACCCTGGCGACAATTGCTGTTGGCCACAAGCAGGTCACAGATGGCTGGCCCGTCGCCTCGATGGTCGTTCCGGCCATTTATATTGATGGCACACCGCTGTTGCTGATTTCCGAACTGGCAGATCACACCCGTCACATTCTGGCCGATGATCAGGTTTCCCTTTTGTTTACCCCGCCACCAACTTTGGCAGACGGGGACGCGATGATTGAAACGGATACGGCGCGGCTGACCGTGTTTGGTCGTGCTGTGCGCGATGATACCCCGGCAATTCGCGCCTGCTATCTGCGCGCCAATCCGGATGCTGCCCAATATGCCGATTTTGCTGATTTCGGGTTCTATCGGGTTTCTGTCGATGCAGCCTACTGGGTGGGCGGATTTGGCAAACAACGCCGCCTTTCGGGTGATAAACTGATCCTGCCAAACTGTAAGGCACTGATCGACGGCCATGACGGGATCGTCGCCCATATGAATGCCGATCATATGGATGCCCTGTCTGGCATTGTTGGTCACTTCACCACTGCCGATCCCAACGGCGGCTGGCAGATGCAATCCATCGATTGCGATGGCATGGTTCTGACCGCCAATTCGGTCGATACCGCACCGCTTAGAATCGACTTCCCGACCCCGGTCCGAACGCCGGACGAGGCACGCGAAATTTTGGTCAAAATGTGCAAAATATGGCGCGCATAAGTCGGACCATTTGCATTCTGAACATTAAACCCGCGACCCTGAAAATGTAATTTTCGCAAACGCAAAAACACTTACGTTTTCCTAGGTATAAGGCAAAAGGAGCGGTTGCTTTTAAGACACCTTTGTAACAATATGTCTCAGCGCTTCCGATTACCCACAATTGGCAGTGTAAAATAGGACATTAACCCCCAGATTTTCATTCCCACCAGGAGAGTTTCGTGCTGCAATCAGGACCCGTTGTCAGCCGTGTAGGCCTTGAAACCCATGGCCTCAAAAACCTTGGCGCCGTTCACTGGAACCTTGACGCTGCCGGCCTTTATGAACATGCGATCCGTCGCAATGAAGGTAAAATCGCCAAAGGCGGTGCCTTCGTCGCCCTTACCGGCGAACATACCGGCCGTTCCCCGCTGGATCGCTTCATCGTCGAAGAAGAAAGCACCAAGGCAGATATCGATTGGGGCGATGTAAACCGCCCGGTCAGCCCGGAAGTATTTGAGCGCCTCTATCAGAAAGTGCGCGCATATTTTCAGGGCACCGAACTGTTCGTTCAGGATTGCTATGCCGGTTCCGATCCGCGTTTCCGCCTGCCGGTTCGCGTAATCAACGAAAACGCATGGCATAACCTTTTCGCCCGCAACATGTTCATCCAGCCGCAGAAAGAAGAACTGCGCGACTTCGCGCCGGAATTCACCATTCTGCATGCACCGGGCCTTCAGGCCGACCCGCAAGACGACGGCACCCGCTCCGAAGTCTTCGTGATGGTCAGTTTTGAACGCAAAATGGTCATCATCGGCGGCACTTGGTATGCCGGCGAAATGAAGAAATCGATCTTCTCGGTTCTTAACCACATTCTTCCGGCCAAGGGCGTCATGCCGATGCATTGCTCGGCCAATATGGGCAAGGATGGTGACACCGCCGTCTTCTTTGGCCTGTCGGGGACCGGTAAAACCACCCTGTCTGCCGATGCATCGCGCACCCTGATTGGGGATGACGAGCACGGCTGGGGCGAAGACGGCGTCTTTAACTTCGAAGGCGGCTGCTACGCCAAGGTCATCAAGCTCTCCAAGGAAGCCGAGCCGGAAATCTTCGCAACGACCGAGCGTTTCGGCACCGTTCTTGAAAACGTTGTGATGAACAAGCAATCGCGCGAGCTTGATCTCGACGATGCCCGTCACACCGAAAATACCCGTTCTTCCTATCCGATCGAATTCATTCCGAATGCGTCGGAAACCGGTCGTGGCGGCCATCCGAAAAACATCATCATGCTGACCTGTGATGCCTTTGGCGTTCTGCCGCCGATCGCAAAACTGTCCTCGGCACAGGCGATGTATCACTTCCTGTCGGGCTATACCGCAAAAGTTGCTGGCACCGAAAAGGGTGTCAAGGAACCGACTGCTGCGTTCTCTGCCTGCTTTGGTGCGCCGTTCATGCCGCGTCATCCCTCGGTTTACGCCAAGCTGCTTGGCGAAATGATGGAAAAACACGAAGCCAATTGCTGGCTGGTCAATACCGGCTGGTCCGGTGGTGGCTATGGTGTTGGGTCGCGCATGAAGATTGCCTACACCCGTGGCCTGCTGAATGCCGCGCTCAATGGCGAGCTGGAAAGTGCCGAATTTGCGACCGATCCGTATTTCGGTCTGGCATATCCGACTGCTTGTGGTGACATCCCGGCAGAAGTTCTGAACCCGCGCGAAAGCTGGAAAGACAAGGCTGCCTATGACAAGGCTGCCACCAACCTGACCGGCCTGTTTGAAAAGAACTTCGCGAAGTTTGAAGAACATGTCACCGACGATGTCCGCGAAGCTGCCATCCGCAACAGCGCGGAAGTCAAAGCCGCCGAATAAATTCGGGCATTGATATTCAAAAAGGCCGGTGTTAAACACCGGCCTTTTTTTGTAGCGTGACTATTTGTAAATCTTTCTACCTTAAATTGTTTCATACATCACGCGAATAACTCATAGTTATCCACCAAAACGTGATAGCATATTGATTCCGTTATTCTTTTTTGAGCGGTTAAAAAATCGTGGGAAAGTGGGCCGGTATTATTTCATATGTGCCTTTGCGCTGCTCTGCTTTCGGCGCACGCCAACACCTGAGAATCTGCACCAATATCATTTACCTGACCCTTGCTGCCTTGGTCCTGCTAGGCACGATCAGCATGGCATCGGCCCAGAACACCCTGATCCCCCCCGCTGGCAACCAGCGTACCGTCACACTGGCGTGCAATCCGTTCCCACCCTCAAAAATTGCCCAGAATGCCGCTTTACCGGGCTATGACATCGAAATATTGCGCGCCGCATTTGCCACGCGCAACATCACCCTGATCACACCATTTTACCCTTGGCGACGGGCTTATTTCCTTGCCAGTACCGGACAGGTTGATGGTCTGTGTTCGTGCAGTTACCTGCCTGAACGCGAAGAGGATATGTTTTATTCCTACCTACTCGGCCATGTCGGGGTCGCGTTCTATGCCTTTGGGAAGACCGCCCTGCAATCGCTTGAAAAGATTTCCGATGCCAGAAACATGATCATTGGTGTGGTCAGCGGTTACAGCCTTGAGTCAACCGCCCGTGCAGCCGGGCTTGATGTTATGGTGGTCAATAACGAGGCCACCCTTCTTAATATGCTGCTGTCACGCCGTATCGATGCCGCCCTGTCCTACAAGGCGCCGATGGAATACGAACTGCATCATTCGCAACACGCCATCACCGATATCGCGATGGTCCGTTCCAAGGTGATTTCCAACAATCCCTATTTTGCCTGCATCTCGCGCAAAGCAAGGGACCCAAAGACATTGCTCAGGGAACTGAACAACGGGCTTGTGGCGATCCGGGAAAACGGTCTGTTTGACAAAATCCTCGCCCGATATGGCCTGACTTCCGAGGACAGCAAAAACTGATCGGGCCAGTTAACACCGCTTCTCGCGGCTCAATATCACCGCCCGCGCATGTCTTTGCCTGCTGATCATCGCTTGTAAACAGAATCACGCCAATAAAGCGTAATGTCGGCCTCTGGCTTGCCGAAAAGATAGCCCTGAGCATAGTCAAAACCGGCCTTGGTCACAAGTTCGCGCATCTTGTCTGTCTCGATCATCTCGGCGACAACCTCGACATTGATATCGTGACACAGATCGACAAGCGATCGCAGGAACGCCAGCCCCTTGGCCGTCTTGGTCGATTGCCGGATTGATTCGCCGTCAATCTTTACATAATCGATATCCATTGCGCTGAGATACCGGAAGTTCGACGCACCGGTCCCGAAATCATCAAGGCAGATCTCGACCCCGAATTCACGGAAACGGGCAATCCATTTTGCCGCCATATCGATATCTGTGATTTCGGCGGTTTCGGTGATCTCAAGCATCAATTGGCCAAGTGCTTCGCGATGGCGCTCAAACAGTGCGATCACAGACCGGCAAAAATCCGGATTTCCCAACGAATGGCCGGAAATATTCACAGCAACCCGGGCTGTTATCCCCTGATCAAGCTGGGCGCTGATCCATTTAAGGTTTCGGCGCAACATCGCCAGATCAAGACGATGGACCATATTGACCTGCTCGGCAAAGCTGACCAGTTCCTGTGTCGGGATCAGTTTGCCATCATCGTCATAGAACCTTACCAGCACTTCGAAATGATGGATTTCCGCATTCGGCAGGCGCACGATCGGCTGATACACCGTATCGAACTTCAACTGATCGACCCGGGTGCCAAAATCCTGCATCGCCGAAAAGGTATTGTTGACCAGATTATCCGCCTGACCCATCAGGCGCGAAAACGTAAAGCTGTGCTCCTGCCGGTCACAGAACCGCCGGATGGAATACAAAACACCGCGCGCTAGGTCGCCCGGTGGGATCAGCTCGGCGGTAAAATCGGTCACCGATGAACTGACCTCGATGCCAACCCCGGTCGGATCGGCATCGCGCACACATTCCGCGATTCGCTTTTCAAGTTCGCCAATCGGAACATCGGGACGGTGCAACATGCCAAACCGCTCGGTCCCCAGCCGTCCGGCGGTGTCACCGGCAACCGAATGAGCTCGCAAAAACGCCCCGACACTGGCCATCAGTTCTGCGCGCTCTATCTGTTGCATCCGCTGACAAAGCGGGTCAAAGGCATTGAGCGTCATCAGGGTAAATTTATGCTCAGCCCCGGTTTCGCGTTGCGCAACAAGCCGTTCGGTCACAACCTTTGACAGGCTTTCTTCATCCAGAAGGCCCGTGGCATTGTCGCGCTGAAGGCTGGCAGCAACATCAGGCGACAGGGCATTGATCGCAACTCTGAGCGCGACAAAGAAATGATCGCCAAGATCGGGCAGGAAATAGCCACTCATGGAAACCGGCGGGCTTAACATGTCGGCCTGCTGATTGAAGCGGACCTGAATATTGTCCATGCGCCCGCGACGGCGCGCGACCCGCAACATCTCTGTCACCAGCGGGCGATACTGTTTTGCCAGGAATTGGATAAACGACTTCCCCGACAGGTCTTGCGGCCGATGCCCCAAAATCCCGTCCGATGCGCCAGATGCAAAAACAATGCGCAGATCCCCGTCCAGTTCCAGAAGAAGATCCCCCCAGACAAAGGCCAATGCCGCAAAGCGGTTTCTCTCATTGCGCAGTTCGGTTGTTCGCGCCTTTATAAGTTTATCCAATGCACCCTCTCACGCTGCCCGGATCAACAAATGTTTCCCCTCCCCCGAGCACGGAAACCAGTCTGGGCCCTAATGGCTTTCGGTCATTTTCGCTGCTTCTACTTAACAAGGGTTTTACAAAACCTGAATTTCCTATGCGGACGGATAATAATGTTCTCTCCCGATTTTCAGGGCCGGATCCCATCCTGTTTGGCACTTAACCGGTTCAAGGACCCCATATATGTTTGGTCTTGTCGGCCGTTTTAAACCCCTGCGCACATCGCGCGCGCATGCATGCAACGCAACGGTGAACAAATGACCGCATGTACACGATTAACGTTCTGACTGATCCTGACGGTTTGCAACGACGTAAGGATCGCATACAAATGTCGACTGCCTGACACGTGCGGAAGGCACGTCTGTCCAACAAGCATATCCGGAAGGCCCCTGATCATGACCACCGCCGCGAAAAGCAGATCCGCATTGCCCCGTCTTGACGATGACAGCGTGCTGATCTTTGATCTCGACAACACGCTCTATCCTGCGGCCTGCAATCTGTTTTCACAGGTTTCCGACCTGATCGGGCAATATGTCCGCGATGCGCTTAAGCTTGAGGCCGATGAAGCCTATCGGGTGCAAAAGGATTATTTCCATCGCTATGGCACTACCTTGCACGGGCTGATGACCGAACATGAAGTCGACCCGGCCGATTATCTTGCCAAGGTGCATGACATTGATCTGTCGGTCGTGGCACCCGCACCGGATCTTGCCCTTGCGCTTGATGACCTTCCGGGTCGCAAACTGATTTTCACCAATGCATCGCGCGGCCATGCCGAACGGGTGATGGATCGGCTTGGCATTGCCGATCATTTCGAAACCATCTTTGACATTGTCGATGCGCAATACATTCCCAAGCCCAAGCAGGAACCCTATGACCTGTTGCTGGCGCGCGATGGCATCGACCCGACCCGCGCGGTCTATTTCGAAGACATGGCCAAAAACCTTCTGCCGGCCAAGGATATGGGCATGACCACCGTCTGGGTGCATACCGATCTTGAATGGGCGCAGGCCGGTCGCGATGATCCGCGCATTGATCATGAAACGGATGATCTTGTCGGCTTCTTGCGCGGGCTTAACACCGGATCGTAATCCCCCCGTTAAAGCTGCGCCCAATCAGGGCGCTTCACTTCCCCGCTACCGGGCAGGGCAGCGCTGATTTGTCATCGTTCCAGGATTGAGCTTGGCGGTATGATCGGCTATGTCTATCGGCCATACGGGATCAGGAACGGAAATCTGCCTGAAACAGGCGTTTCTACGTAAACTGGCGGAGTTGACTTGCGCGCGCGCATTGACCATTCTCCGCCGACGCAATTTTGGCTGACCGCAAGGACCTTCGAAAAATGAACAGAACCGAGCTTGAAGGCGTGATCAACGTCGCATGGGAAAACCGCGACGAGATTAACTCCTCTACCCAGGGTGAAATCCGCAAGGCTGTTGAACAGACGCTCAATGCCATGGATTCCGGCGAACTGCGTGTTGCCGAAAAAACCAGCGGCAAATGGGTTGTCAATCAGTGGGCGAAAAAGGCGGTTCTGCTGTCCTTCCGTCTCAATGACATGACCACCATCGCAGGTGGCCCGGGCGAAAACACCAACTGGTGGGACAAGGTCCCGTCGAAATTCGAAGGCTGGGGCGAAGCCGAATTCAAACAGGCCGGTTTCCGCGCCGTTCCAGGCAGCATTGTGCGCCGTTCGGCCTATGTCGCACCGGGCACCGTTTTGATGCCGTCATTCGTTAACCTTGGCGCCTATGTCGATACCGGCGTTATGGTCGACACGTGGGCGACGGTTGGATCCTGCGCACAGATCGGCAAAAACGTTCACCTGTCGGGTGGTGCGGGCATCGGTGGCGTGCTTGAACCGCTTCAGGCCGGCCCGGTCATCATCGAAGACAATGCCTTTATCGGTGCCCGTTCGGAAATCGTCGAAGGTGTCATCGTCGAAGAAGGTGCCGTCATTTCGATGGGTGTCTTTATCGGCGCATCAACCAAAATCATCGACCGCACCACCGGCGAAACCTTTGTCGGTCGTGTCCCGGCTTATTCCGTCGTCGTGCCGGGCAGCATTCCGGGCAAGCCGCTTCCGGATGGTACGCCGGGGCCGAGCCTGTATTGCGCGGTCATCATCAAACGCGTTGATGAAAAGACCCGCTCGAAAACCTCGATCAATGAGCTGCTGCGCGACTGATCTGCAACGCGCTTTACGATCATGATATAAGGGGCGAAACGGATGGCTGTTTCGCCCCTTAATGTATATTTGTTCTTCTTTTGTTTCACGTGAAACAAAAAATAGGCACAAATTCCTATTGCTGTCCAGCACCCAAAGACCAAGAGAGCACCAATGTCGACCGCCCTTGAACTTGCACAATCCCTGATCCGCTGCCCGTCGGTCACCCCGGCTGATGAAGGCGCGCTTGATGTGTTGCAAAAGGCGCTTGAGGCCCGCGGCTTTACCTGCACACGCAAGGTTTTCGATGGCGATGGCAGTGACACGATTGACAATCTCTATGCCCGCCTTGGCACCAAGGGCCGCAATTTCTGTTTCGCCGGTCATACCGATGTTGTCCCGGCTGGCGACAGTGCCGCATGGACCGTCGATCCGTTTGGCGGCGAGGTCAAAGATGGTCGTCTGTTTGGCCGTGGGGCTGTGGATATGAAAACCGGCATTGCCTGCTTTGTCGGTGCAGTTGACGCCTTCCTTGCCGCCAACCCGGATTTCGATGAATCGATCAGTTTTCTCATCACCGGCGATGAAGAGGCCGATGCGATCAATGGCACGGTCAAGCTGGTCGAATGGTGCGATCAGCAGGGCGAAAAATTTGATGCCTGTCTGGTCGGCGAACCGACCAACCCGAAATATCTGGGCGAGATGATGAAAGTCGGGCGACGGGGCTCGATCACCGGCTGGCTGACGGTTTATGGCGCGCAGGGTCATGTGGCTTATCCGCATCTGGCCGACAATCCGGTTCCGCGCATGCTCAAAACGCTGGATGTGCTCAATTCCCGTGAGCTGGATCAGGGCACGGATCATTTCCAGCCCAGCAACCTTGAAATCACCACGGTTGATGCGGGGAATACCGCAACCAACGTCGTACCTGCCAAGGTCAGTGCGGCGTTTAACATCCGCTTTAACGATCAACACACAGGTGCCGATCTTAAAAAATGGATCGAGGATGTCTGTGCCGAGCATGCCGGCGCGCACGATCTCAAAGTCAAGATTTCCGGCGAGGCCTTCCTGTCCAATCCGGGCAAACTCGCCAACCTGATTGCTGATGCGTCGGAAAAAATCACTGGCAAGCGACCTGAAATGAGCACGACCGGCGGCACATCAGATGCCCGCTTCATCCAGAAATATACCGAAGTCGCCGAATTCGGTCTGGTCGGGCAAAGCATGCACAAGGTCGATGAGCACGCCATGGTCGATGACATCGAAAACCTTGTGAAAATCTATGCCGAAATCCTGTCGGGCTTTTACGACTGATCAGGCGGTTTTCTGACCAGCCTTCGCGCATAGGCGATCTCGCGATTGCAGGATTGTCTTGCGCGTAGAGGTCAGGATATCGTCGGCCGTCTCGTCATCGACTGCACGGCTCAGAACAACTGCCCCGACCAGCATCGCCAGCATAGATGTGGCTTCGGTGCGGTAACCATCAGGAACATCTGGCAGTACGGACTCACCATCGACCGGGACAGGTTTATCCATACCCGGAACACCGTCTTCCTTTGCCAGTTTCCAGGCAAGTTTTCCCGATGCCTGATCAATCAGTTTTGAAAACGCCGAACGCGCCTGATCGCCGGAGCGTGAGACTTCGGACGACAGGGTTGGCAGCGCACATCCAAGTTCGGGGTTATCGATATGCACCCGTGACAGATAGAGTTCGGCAAAGGATGTCACCCAGTCGCTTCCGGACAGCTCGGCCTTGCGCAATTTTGCCAGCACGGGCGATGACAAAAGCGACATGCCGTTTTCAACGCAGGCAACAAACAGGGCTTCCTTGTTCTTGAAGTGGGCATAGAACCCGCCGCGGGTCAGCCCGGCCGCTGCCATGACCTGATCAATCGTGACATTTTCAAACCCGTGCTTTTTAAACAGCGCACTTGCCGCATTGACGATGCGAATGCGGGTTTTGGGCTTGTGCGTCGGCGCATAGGGCATTTCGAACTCCATCACGTAATCGGACGTCATCGGATGTTTGGATCTGGCGACAGATTCACCATGACACATTCTGATAATATGTTCTTGAACATATTATGGGGGACGTAATCCTGTCTGCAAGTTCACCAAACAAAAGGGTCTTGCCATGTCGGATGTCACAATTATCGGAATGCCGCGCAGTAACCTGACACGCACAGTTCGCATTGCCTGTCTGGAAAAGGAAATACCGTTCGCGTTCAGCAGCCGGAATGTCCAGCCACCCGGCCATCCGCCAACACCGGCAGTTTTGCACAACAACCCGTTTGGCAAGGTGCCGGTGCTGACCCACGGGCCGTTCGTGCTTTATGAAACCGCCGCCATTTGCCGCTATATTGATGATAATTTCCCCGGGCCGTTATTGCGCCCGGTGCATGCCGAAAAAGCGGCCCGGATGAACCAGTGGATCAGTGTCGCCATGACCCGGCTTGATCCGGACATCATCCGCAATTTCGTTATTCCGATGTTTTTTGCCGATGATGTCAAACGTCGCGACCCGGAATTTACCACCCGTATGAACGAGATGGCGGACCGCATCCGTCACGATCTTTCTGTCCTTGATGCTGCTTATGGCTATGGCTGGGTTTGTGGCGACCGTTTCACCATTCCCGACATGATGATCATGCCGATGATGCATTATCTGAACGCGATGCCGGGCGGCCCTGAAATGTTGGCAAACGCGCCCAATGTCGCCGATGCCTTTAGGCGCTTCAAGGCGCGAAGTTCTGCGGCCCAGACCGATCCGCTTTTGCCAGAAAAGCTTTTGAAATCAGCCTGAAAATTGTACCGCCACCCTGACGTTTCTCCCGTCAGGGTATTCAGCCACCACGGATGGGAACAACTTCCCCCGCCTCCCCCTTGCCTTGGGTGACGTTCCTGTTTGTGGTGGCTGCTTTTTGGTGCCCTTTAAGGCGTCCAGGTGATCGGTACATAGCCCGGAACCGCCGTCATCCGGTCAAGCCAGGCGCGAATGCCTGGATAGGGTGCCAGACTGATTTTGCCAAGCTCGGCCCGGTGCGTGTAGGCATAAAGCGAGATATCGGCGATGGTAAGCGCATCGCCCACCAGCCAGTTATGCCCTGAAAGACGCTTTTCCATCAGATCAAGCGCACGCTTGGCCCCTGCCTGTTTCATCGGTTCAAGGATATCGGCATGTTCCGGCAGGCCCTTGATCGCATACCATGAAATCAGAACGGCGACGTTCGGTTCATGGTCATACTGTTCAAAGAACAACCAGCTCATCATATCGGCCCGGTCATAGGCATCCTCGGGGATGAAATTGGTGCCTTCGGCCAGATAGATCAGAATGGCGTTGCTTTCGGCAAGGGTCCTTCCGTCATCCAGGACGAGGGCTGGAATTTTGCCGTTCGGGTTGACCTTTTCAAGGTATTCGGGCGTGTGGGTTTCGCCTTTCATGATGTCGCGTTCGACATATTCAAACGGTTGACCCAGCATCGAAAGCAGCAAACGGACCTTATAGCCGTTTCCCGACATCAAATAGTCGTTCAAAATCATCAGACTCATCCTTGTGGCATATGCATCAAAAGCATTCGCATTACAGCATTGGCCGGCCGGGTTTGATATTTGCCGCTGGATCAAAATCGGACAATCGAATAGTTTTGACCCTATTGTTCAAAATTCCTGATCAATTTTTCTGATCAAAGGAGAGGCCATGGATTCCGATCTTCTCAGAAGCTTTGTCGCCTTTGCCGAATGCGGCAGCTTCAACCGTGCCGCCGACCGTATCGGGCGCACGCCATCGGCCTTTTCGATGCAGATGAAGCGGCTTGAAGAACTGGTCGACAACAAACTGTTTGAGCGCAACGGGCGCAACGTTCAACTGACCCATGAAGGCATCACCTTTGTCGGGTATGCCAGACGGATCCTGAGCCTGACAGATGAGGCGATGGGACAATTGCGTTCGCAGGAAGAAAGCCGTCCGATCCGCATCGGCTGCCCTGATGATTACGCGCAAAAGATTTTGCCAATTGTTCTGCGCGCCATAAGTGCGGTGCATCCACAGGCGCGCTTTTTCGTGTCGGTCAATCCGACGATCCTGCTCCGCCGGATGCTTGATCAGGGGGAGCTTGATCTGTCGATCATCAGCCGGTCGGAAAAAGGTGAAGAGGGATATTTCCTGTGCCATGAACTTGGGGTCTGGGTGACATCGGCGGTTCATAAGCAGCATCTTCTTGATCCGCTGCCGCTTGTTCTGCCGGCCGAGGATTGCAAGTTTCATGCATGGGCGATTGACGCCTTTTCGAAATCCAACCGGCCCTTCACGCTTTATGCGACCTCGCGGCAAGCGGCCTCGATGTTGCATCTGGTCCGCGATGGGTTGGGGGTTGGCGCCCTTGCGGCGGCCAGTGTGACCGACGAATTCAAAATCCTTGATACGCGGGACGGATTTCCGCCACTGCCAGCCGTCGGTGTTGCTGTCATGCTGGCCGAAGAAGCCCATCCGCTGGTCAATCGCCAGCTTGCCGGTGCGATTCAGGAATATGTCACCCAACATCTTGATGATGACTTGACCAAACCAGTCGCAAGCTGATTGGATGCGCCCCCGCGTCGTTTACCTGTCACCAGCCCGGATAAGATCACCCGCATGACTGCCAAGTCCCGCCTGAATATCTGCACGACCTGCACGTCCTCAATCGCCAGCGCACCGAGTGATCCGCGCGATGGTCAGACGCTTTTTGAGCGCATTCAGGAAGTCTGTGCCACGCGCGATCTGCCGTTTGAGGTTAAACCGGTTGAATGCCTGACCAACTGCAAGTCTGGCTGTTCGGTCGCGCTGAACGGATCGGGTAAATGGGGATATGTTTATGGCAATGTTGATCCTGACAGCATGGTAGAAGACCTGTGTGAACTGGCGTCAAAATATGCCGAAAGTGAAAAGGGCATTGTTGCCTGGCGCGAACGTCCAGACGCCCTGCGCCGCAATGTTATTGCCCGTATTCCACCGATCGACTAGCCAATCCGGTCGGGGCTTGGCGCAGGACTTGGGTCAGGACCTAGCCAGACAGACCGATGTGAAGTTGCTGCCACAGGCGTTCGACCTCGCCAGTGGATTGCAGTTTCGCAATCAATTGATTGAACCGTTCAAGCGGGATAGACGATCCGGCTGACAGCACCGCCACCAGATCATGGACGGCATCGGGCTGATCGGAAATCACAAGGCTTTCGCGCAAAGACGGATAATCAACAAACCGGGCAGCCAGAAAGCCCGCCGAAACAATACCAATCGGGGCTTCCCCGGCCAGAAGTCCGTCAAGGACTTCTTGCTCGTTATAGCGCAGCAAAACATCAAAGTTCTGGCGCAGATATTCCGGATCTGCGTTGAAATCGGCAAATCCGTAATGGAACCCCAACACGCACAGGATCGGATAATTTGTCACATCTGACAAAAGTGCGTCGGTGTTATCCGGCCCGGCAAGCGTCAGATAAAGGTCCTTTTCCTGAACAATGGATTTGGAGAACTGAACATCCAGATTCCGCCATTCCCATTGCGCACTTTCCAGCAGAACAAGGTCGACCTCGCCACTGGTGACGGCCTGATAGCGCCTGCGCGATGAGGTTTCGGCAAGTTCAAACACATATTCGTCCTGCAAATCATTCAGAAGTCTGATCAGGTGCAGAACCATGCCCTGTGGCTTGCCATCATCATAGAAATAGACCACGCCATATTCGTACGCACCAACCTTGACGGGGATCCGTTCATGAGCCTTTGCGGCCGTTACTGCGAACAAAGTCGCAAGCAAACAGACAGCAACGCCGGTTACAACCAAATCGCGTAGAAAACGTATCGCTACCAAAGCTTTTTCCTGAATACCGATCATCACCCAGTACAGCGATGCCGTATCACCAGGATGGTGACAAAGGCTTCTTTGTCTTTATATGTGCCCGGCACACCAGTTTTCCAGAAGGAAGCGCGCGATAGATATCGGACGCGGCAGGTTGATGCCCTTTTCCGGCAAATCGGGCACATCATCACGATGCACCCACATGGCAAACTCGATTTCGTCGTTATCAGGCAGAAGGTCGGTTGTTTCGGCCTCGGCGACAAAGCCCAGCATCAAGGACCCCGGAAACGGCCAGGGCTGGGATGCGACATATTGCGGGCGTTTGATCCGGACACCGACTTCTTCGAACACTTCGCGCGCGACCGCCTGTTCAAGGGTTTCACCCGGTTCGACAAAACCGGCCAGAACCGACACCATGCCGGGCAGGAATTGCGGGGATCTTGCCAGCAACACATGATCCTGATGATGGATCAACATGATCACGGCCGGATCAGTGCGCGGGAAATGCGATTTGCCGCAGTTCGGATTGCTGCATTGCAGACGATAGCCCGCCTCTGCCACCAGGTTCGGATGGCCGCACGCCCCACAAAACTGGTGCCCCTGATGCCAGTTGAAAATCGCGCGCGCCTGTGCGGCAAGGGCGGCCTCATCCACCGAAAGATTGGCCATGCGGGTGCGCATATCGCCAAAACCACCGCCGAGTTTGCGGATCGCCTCGTCACGATCGGTCACCACCGCGGCAATATCGACCGCAATCACCGGCCCGCTTTCATCACGGCCAAGATAAATCCACTGCCCGCGATGAAGATCAACATCCAGATGCGGCACGGCCGGGGCGCCGAGCACCACCAGTTCATGGGCGTCCATATCTTCGGGCCAGGCAAAAAGTGGATCACCGGCGTGACAGATCAGGATGCGCAGCGACTCCTCGGCCAATAGAACCTGTTGCCAGTCTTCGCGTTTGCGCAAAACCGCATCGCGATCAAGATCAACGGATTCATAAAACAGCCTGTACATGGTGGTCACTTTCTTGAAATTCTGATGCGGAAAATATCGGGCAAGCCCATGGGATCGCCGACATTTCCTGTGGTGACGGAGCATGACATTAACGTGGGTGGGGATCGGTCAAAAGCCACGATTGCTTGATAACAGAAAAAATCCCAGCCAACCCTTGCGTTTTATGGACGCTTGCGCGATATAGGGGGCGAGAGGCTGGCAGTGGACGGACCGCTCGCCAACCCGGTCAGGACCGGAAGGTAGCAGCCGTAACGAGTTTTTCCGGGTCGCTGTTCAGTCTCTCACCCTTTCATTTCTCCCTTTGAAATCGCTGATATTTGCCATGCCCCTGACATTCGCGGGCAGATGTTTTTTTGTATGGGAAATTTCCCACTTGGCCTTTCCCATAGGGCTTCGAAGCTGCTAAAACCGAATGAGAATTAAAACAGTCCGGACCGGATGAATGAGCGAGCAGATCGAGACCGCCAGCGAAACGGCACCAGAAGGTGACACGGTGACAGACAGTAACGTCGCGGACACAACCGCGCCCGTCACCACGGCCGAGCCAGAAAGCAAAAGCGAGTATCAGGTTCTTGCGCGGAAATACCGCCCGAAATCCTTTGATGAACTGATCGGCCACGGGCCGATGGTCAAGACGCTGTCAAATGCGCTTGAAAGTGGCCGTCTTGCCCATGCCTTTATCCTGACCGGTGTGCGCGGGATTGGTAAAACCACGACGGCGCGTATCATTGCGCGTGCCCTGAACTGCATTGGTGCGGATGGCAAGGGCGGTGCGACGATCGAGCCGTGCGGTGTGTGTGAGCATTGCCGCGCGATTGCCGAAGACCGTCATGTTGACGTTCTGGAAATGGATGCGGCGTCGCGTACCGGTGTTGATGACATTCGCGAACTGATCGAGGGTGTACGCTATCGCCCGACGTCGGCGCGCTACAAGATCTACATCATCGACGAAGTGCACATGCTTTCGAAAAGTGCGTTTAACGCGCTTTTGAAGACGCTTGAAGAACCGCCAGAGCATGTGAAATTCATCTTTGCCACCACCGAAATCCGCAAAATCCCGATCACGGTCCTGTCGCGTTGTCAGCGCTTTGACTTGCGCCGAGTGCAGACCGACGAACTGGCCGCGCACTATAGCCGCATCGCCGGGCTTGAAAATGCCGAGATCGAAGAAGAAGCCGTCACCCTGATCGCGCGTGCCGCCGATGGTTCGGTGCGTGATGGCATGAGCTTGCTCGATCAGGCGATTTCGCATGGTGCTGGCAAGGTCACCACCCAGCAGGTGCGTGATATGCTGGGCCTTTCGGATCGGTCGCGGATTTTCGATCTGTTCGATCACACCATGAAGGGCGAGATTAACGAGGCGCTGGAACTTCTTGGTGCGCAATATGCCCTTGGCGGTGATCCGCCGGTGATGTTGCAGGATATGCTTGATCTGACCCACTGGCTGACACGTGTGAAGCTGTCGCCTGATGCCGCCAATGATCCCGGCGTGTCACAGATCGAACGCGAACGCGGCAAGGAAATCGCCGCCAAGCTTGCCATGCCGCAATTGACCCGCGCCTGGCAGATGCTGCTGAAGGGCCTTGAAGAAACGCGGATTGCGCCATCGCCCATTCAGGCCGCTGAAATGATCCTGATCCGTCTGGCCTATGCCGCGGAAATGCCACCACCCGGTGATCTGATCAAGAAGCTGCGTCAGGATATGAACAATGCCGGTAACGGCGGCGGCGCGCCCCAAGGTGGCGGCAATGGCGGCGGCAGTGGCGGTCCGGGACCGCGCATGCAGGTTGTTAATGGCGGCGGCGGTGCAGCCGCAGTGGCGCGGGCGCGACCAGACCCGCTGGGCGAACCCCAACAGGTCGAACAGCCAGTCTATGCCAAGATGCCGGAAACGTTCGAAGAAGTTGCCGAGTTGCTTGGCAAGGACCGGGAAACCACCGGCCTTTCGATGCAGGTCAAAAACTATATGCATCTGGTGAAGTATGAGCCGGGTCGCATCGAATTTCGCCCGGCACGCGGGGCGGGATCGGACCTTTCGACCAAGCTGATCAAGGCGCTGAATGGCCTGACCGGTCATCGCTGGCTGGTCAGTGTGTCGGAGCGCGAAGAAGGGGCCCCGACGCTTAAGGAACAGGAACTTGAGGCCCTTGAACAGCGCAAGGCGGATGCCTCGCAAGATCCGCTGGTCAGGGCCATACTTGATGGTTTACCCAAAGCCAAAATCGTTGCCGTCCATCTGCCACCCGGACAGGAAAACGCCGAAGGTGAAGAGGACGAAAGCGGTTCCGTATATGACGACGCATTTTATCTCGAAGGAGACGACGAGCTATGAAGAACCTTGCAGGGATGCTCAAACAGGCCCAGCAGATGCAGTCCAAAATGCAGGAAATGCAGGAAGGACTGGTTGAACTTGAAATCGAAGGCCAGTCCGGTGCGGGCATGGTCAAGGTGATGCTGAACGGCAAAGGCGAAATGCGCGGCCTTTCGCTGGATAAAAGCATCGTTGACCCGAACGACACCGAAGTCCTCGAAGACCTGATTGTGGCTGCCTATAACGACGCCAAGGTCAAGGTCGAGGCCGCCGTCCAGGAAAAGATGAAAGACGTCACCGGCGGCATGAACCTGCCAGAAGGCTTCAAACTGCCGTTCTGATCTTTCATCGGACACACGATAAATTTCGTACTTTCATCGTACGCGGCAAAGGGTGGCATTGCGCCGCCCTTTGTTTTTGATACAAGCAATATGTATCGATCACAGTTTTAAGACACGGGATCATCATGACCGGACGGGAAATTGAAAATCTGATCAAGCTGCTTTCGCGCCTGCCCGGCCTTGGGCCGCGTTCGGCACGGCGTGCGGTTTTGCAGATGCTCAAAAAACCCGAGACGCTTATGATCCCGCTGGCCGATGCGCTGCATGCCACGGCCGAGGTCATGACGACTTGCACCAATTGCGGCAATATCGATGTCACCGATCCCTGCCATATCTGTGCCGATCAGAACCGCAGCACGGATATTATTTGCGTGGTCGAGGAAGTTCAGGATCTTTGGGCCCTTGAGCGTGGGGCGTCCTTCAAGGGGCGGTATCACGTCCTGGGTGGCACCCTGTCACCGCTTGATGGCGTTGGCCCGGATGACCTCAAGATTGATCACTTGGTCAATCGCGTGCGCGCCGATGGCGTATCCGAAGTTATCCTTGCGACCAACGCCACCGTCGATGGCCAGACCACCGCGCACTACATCACCGAACGGCTGATCGAAACCGGGGTCAAGGTCACCCGCCTTGCCCATGGCGTACCCGTTGGCGGTGAACTTGATTATCTTGATGACGGCACATTGGCGGCAGCCTTGCGGTCAAGAAGCTCGGTCTAGTCAGCAATCACGTAGTTAGCAAAAAGGGCGGCCTTGGCCACCCTTCATGTCTTCGCAAACCCTGTGTCGCGATTATTCAAACCATTTTGAGCTGAAATTAAAGAACTTCACGGCCAAAGGATTGGATAATCCCGCCCTAAGATGCAGCCTTGATCTTCTCTGCTGCCAAGCGGGTTGCCAGCTCATAGCCATAGGCACCGGCACCGGCCATCACCGCATCGGCGACTGAGCTGATCCAGCTGGTATGGCGGAATTCTTCGCGGGCATGCGGGTTGGAAATGTGCAACTCGATGATGTAGCCCTCAAAGGTCTTGAGCGCATCATGGATCGCGATCGAGGTGTGGGTATAGGCCCCGGCATTGATCACGATCGCGGCTGATTTCGTGCGCGCCTCGTGGATCATGTCAATGATCGCACCTTCATGGTTGGACTGGCCAAACCGCACCGAAACGCCAAGTTCCCTGGCGAGCACAGCACACTTTTCCTCGATCGAGGCCAACGTGTCATAGCCATAAATCTCTGGCTGTCGCTGCCCCAGCAGGTTCAGATTCGGTCCGTTGATGACTAGAATTTCCTGCACGCTCATTTCCTTGTTCCCGCCTTTATCCGCTTGGGGCCGTGTGGTTATTTCGCCGCCTCACCACGACGGTTCATCCGTGTCTGTGACGCAAGCCGGATTGGCGCATTGGCCGCCCCGAAGCCACGATACGCGCGACGCTCGACCAATTCAAAGAAGAATCGGTTGGCAAAGGTTCGCGTATAGGCCTGATAATATTCGCCTTCATCATCGCGATCATAAAGAATATTGCGTGCACGCAAACGATCAAGCAGTTCCGGTTCCAAGCCAAAACGTGCTTCGATGTCGTCATAATAGTTTTCCGGGATCGGCAGAATTTCGACCCCATGTGCCATGCAATAATCAACCGATGCAAAGATATCGTCGCTTGAAAACGCCAGATGCTGCACACCGCTGCCAAAGAATTCATTGAGGAACTGGGAATGCTGGGTGTGCGGGCTTTGCGATCCATTGAGGATCAAACGCACCGCATCGCTTTGTACCACCTGACTTTGCACAAGCCCGCCCGGATCCGGGATATCAAGGGTTGGCATTTTGCCAAGATCAAAGATCGAGGTGAAATACAAAAGCCAGGTCAGCATTTCCTCATACTGCATCGAGTATGAAACATGGTCGACCGCCCGAAATTTTGCCTTGGCATCTTCGGCGGTTTTGGCGGGTTCAAATTCGACATCCCAGATACGCGACAATTCGCTGTGATCATCAAGGAAGTAAACAAGGCTGCCACCCACACCACGGATGGCGGGCATTTCAATTTCGCCTTTGCCAACCGCCTGACTAAATGGGGCGGCAAGCAAGGATTGCGCACGATCCATGGTCGCCTTGGCATCATTGACCTTAAGCCCCACAGCACAGACCGACGGGCCATGCACGATATTATAGGAATGCGCAAAGCCATCCTTGTCGCAATTAATCACAAGGTTGATGTCGCCCTGCTTCCACCAGGTTACGGCCTTGGTTTTGTGGCTGCCGCGTTTTTCAAATCCAAGGGCGGCAAAAAGGGTCGCAAGCTTTTCAGCATTTTCTTCTTCAACCGCGAACTCGACAAAGCCGACTTCCTTGGCATGCGCCTTTGGCGGCAGGGCCGTACCATTTTTGCCAACCTGAACACCTTCGATACCATCCCCAAGATAAATCAGCGATCGCAAACCATCCTTGGCAACGTTCTTGGTCGAGCTGGATCGGAATTGATCGTTGAAAATCTCAAGCGAAAGCGGGCCGTCATAACCGGTCATCGCAAGGTTGCGCATGAATTCACCGAGCGGGAAGTCCCCCTGCCCCGGGAAGCAGCGGAAATGGCGGCTCCATGACAATGCATCCATTTCAAGGATTGGCGCATCCGCGACCTGAACAAGGAAGATCTTGTCGCCCGGGATCGACGAAATCGCATCGAGCGGTACCTTGCGCGCCATGATGTGGAAGGTATCAAGCACCAAACCAACATTCGGGTGATTGGCGCGACGCACCACTTCCCAGCTATCGCGATAGTCGCTGATATGCTTGCCCCATGAAAGGGCCTCGAACGCGACACGCAGGCCACGTTTGGCGGCACGATCGCCAAGCTCTGCCAGATCCTTGGCAGCGCGATCAAGCCCGCCCAATGATTGCGGGGATACGTTGGAACAGACCATCAAAAGATCCGTCCCCAGTTCTTCCATCAGGTCAAACTTGCGTTCGGCCCGTTCAAACGCGCGGGTACGTTGGGGCTCGGGCATGCCTTCGAAATCGCGGAACGGCTGGAAGGTGACCAGCTTCAGGCCAAGATCGCGGATCGTCTTGCCAACATCTTCTGGCGATCCGTCGAAGGACAGAAGGTCATTTTCAAAAATCTCGACCCCGTCAAAGCCGGCGGCGGCGATGGCATCGAGTTTTTCCTGAAGATCGCCGGACAGTGAAACTGTGGCAATTGAGGTCAGCATATTATCCCTCCGGGATGCGTGTGGGGCACCGGGACATTCACAGAAGGATGCTGCAATCGCGGGACGAGCCCTGCGCGCAGATCAATGCTGTGAACGACGCCGGTAGGTTTCGATATGGTCGGTCAGTTTGGCAATCGCGCCATCCAGATCCCGTGCGAGTGCCAGTTCGAAGATTTCGCGATGCTCATCGATGATTTCCTGTGCCCGGAAACCATGGGTTTTCAGTTCGATCACCACATAGCGGCGGAACTGATCGAAAATCTCGCGGTGCAAACGCATATGCAGGTCTGATCCACAGGCCGAAATCAGCGCCTGATGAAATTCGCGGTCATACTGGCTCCAGCGGACGGTCAGTTCGCGGCTGTCTTGGGCAAGCATCTGTTTTTCAACGGCAGCAAGCTTGTGGTGGGCCGCTGCCACGCGGGCTTCCCATTCGACATCACCATGCTTAATCGAGGCCGCAAGACCATCGCGTTCAAGCAACAAGCGCATCGCCGTCAGTTCCATGAAATTGGACGGTGAGGTTTCAACAACACGGAAACCCTTCTGGCCTTCGACAAAGACAAAGCCCGACGCCACAAGCCGGTTCAGCACTTCGCGCAGCGTGTTGACCCCGACGCTATAACGTTCGCGGAGCGCTTCAAGCTTAAGCTTCACGCCCGGCTGCAATTCGCCATACAGAATGTCATCGCGAATTTCGTTATAGACTGTCTCGGCAACTGTGCTGGTGCTCATGATCGTCCCCTAGCCTGTCAATGCCTCGGGATAGGCATTGAAGTATTCGTCCCTCGCAGCGTCGGCATCAATGTCTGCCCCGCTGAAAACTTCAAATGCTTCAATACCCTGAAAGAAGAAGAGTTCAAAGCCGGTCATGACCTCGATCCCGGATTTCGCTGCTGCACGCAGGAAAGCGGTTTCAACCGGGGTATAGACGGCATCGAATGCCCATTTCTGGCCGCCAAACAGATCGGTATCAAACGGGCAACCGGGATACTGGTTCATGCCAACCGGTGTGCAATTGATCAGGCCATCAGCCGTTCTCACCGCATCAGAAAGGTCATCCTCAGCAACAAAGACCGCATTGGCATCGGCCGCAACCATTGTTGCCACCAGTTCCTCACCGCGTGCCGCATCCTTGTCATGGATCAGGATCTTGTCCGCCCCAAGTCCACGCAGGCCAAAGGCCGTGGCAAGGCCGACACCCCCGGCACCCATCTGCAAGACCGTGCCCGGTTTGGCGTCACCGAACGTGCCGCGATAGCCGCGCATGAAGCCGACAAAGTCGGTGTTATCACCACGCCAGCCATCTTCACGGAAGACAACGGTATTTACCGAACCGAGTGCCTCGGGCAGGCGTTTGCGCGGGGTGATCAGTTTGCGGGCACTTGTCTTGTATGGATGGGTCACATTGACCCCGGCATAGCCGGTTTGCGCACACGTGGTCAGTTGCTTGATCAGGTCGAAATCCTTGATCACCTCGCTGTCGAGATAGTCGTACGTGACATCCATACCGCACATACGGCCCAGCAATACGTGCAGTCGTGCCGACTGGCTCCGCGAAATGCCTTTACCAATAAGACCGAGTTTCAACATGGACAGGTATCCTAAAATCCAAACAGATCGGGCAGGAACGTAACAATGCCCGGAACAAAGGTGATGATCAGCAACACCGCCAGTTCAACGATAAAGAACGGCATGATGGCGCGGATCATTCGGGCCATGCCGACGCCCGCAATCGCATCCGCAACAAACAGGCACAATCCCATCGGCGGCGTAATCAGGCCGATCATCAGGTTAAAGATCACGATGATTCCGAAATGGGTCGGATCAATGCCAAGGCTGATCGCGATCGGATGCAGGATGGGCACCAGCACCAGCATCGCAGCAATGCCTTCAAGCACCAGACCAACCGCCAAAAGCATCAGGTTGATCAGGATCAGGAAGGTGACCGGGCTATCGACGTAACCCAGAACGAACTTGCTGACGGTTTGCGGAATGCCGGCAAAGGTCATGAACCAGTTTGCCGCCGCCACCGTTGCCATGATGATCAGGATGCTTGATGAATCGCGCATCGCACCTGCGAAAATTGCCGGCAGATCACCCGGTTTCAGTTCCCGGAACACGAACAGGCCAACAACCAGCGCATAGAACACTGCAAAGCTTGCGGCCTCGGTCGGAGTAACGATGCCGGCCAGGATCGAGCCGATGACAAAGACCGGCATGAACAGCGGAATAAGGCCGTTCCAGATCGCCTTGAGCTTCTCGCCCATATTCATGCGTTCGCGCGGCTTGGCGTGGTTTTTGACAAAGAAACGCACATAAACCGACAGCGCAATCGCCAGCAAAACACCGGGCACAATCCCGGCAAGGAACAAGGCCGGCACCGACACATTGGTGGTAATCAGCGCATAGATAATGACCGGAATGCTGGGCGGAATGATCGGGCCAATGACCGATGATGCAGCCGTCAGCGCGGCGGCAAAATCACGCGGATAGCCTTCCTTTTCCATCGACGGAATAAAGATGCGGCCAATCGCGGATGTATCGGCAACCGCAGACCCCGAAAGACCGGCAAAGATCACCGAGGACCAGATATTGACCTGGGCCAGACCGGCCTTGGCGTGGCCAACAAGCGCATTGGCCAGATTGATCACACGCGATGTAATGCCACTGGCATTCATCAACTCGCCGGCCAGAACAAACAGCGGAATGGCAAGAATGGTAAAGCTGTCCATCCCGGCAAAAATACGTTGCGGCAGAAGATCAATGCCGAATGTGCCGGTACTGATATAGGCGACAATGCCAAGCGCGATCGCAAAGGCAACCGGTGCACCGATCGCAAGCAGTGCCAGAAGGGTGACGCCTGTAATCATGCTTCACCCCCGGTGGAATTCTTATTGAGACAAGATGCAAGGCGCAAAATGGCGGCAATCACCAGACAAACACCACCAACGGTGATGGCGATTTGCGCCCAATACATCTGAATGCCAATGCCCGAGGCAACAATACCGCCCCGCTTGGCGGCAAACACGTAACCTGCATAGGCAAGGATACCGCCCAGCACCAGCGTCGCGGCATCAACAATGATTGCAAGCTTGCGGCGGATGCGTGCGGGAATGGTATCAACAACAATGCTGAAAGTGATCTGGGTACCCTGCAGATAGGCATAGGCCACACCGAACATGCAGCCATAGATCATCGCGTATTTCGCGATTTCTTCGCTCCATTGCAGCGGGGAAGAAAACAGATATCGGCTGACACTGCCGGCAAAAACGACACCAAAAACAATTAGGATACTTAATCCCGAAAGTCCGGCGAGCAAACGCTTGTAAGCATTCTCGGTGCGTTGCATGGGTTCCCCCGGATCGCTCTGAAAATTATTATGCTTTTATAAGCACGGTGGCGGGAAAAAGGGCAGGTCAGGTGCAAGGAGGAGCACCCGACCCGCCAAACACCGATTACATTGAAGCTTCTGCTTCGGAAACGGCAGTTTGCAGTTTTTCGATCCATGCAGCATCGATCTCGCCCGAAAGCCATTCGATGACTGCCGGCTGAGCGGCATCACGGAACATCTTGAGCTGTTCGGCGGTCGGCGTGGTTACTTCCATGCCTTCCTCTGCCAGTTTGGCAACGCCTTCGGCAGAGTTGAACTGCTGAACCGCACGGCCAACGTTCGATGCAACACCGGCGGCGCGACGCAGAAGTGCCTGATCAGCATCAGAAAGGTTCTGATAGATCGCTTCGTTGATCACGATGAAGTCGGTGCCATACACGTGACGGTCAAGCGTCAGGTATTTCTGCATTTCATAGAACTTGTTGGCATAGATCACGCTGATCGGGTTTTCCTGACCGTCGACCGTGCCGGTGGTCAGTGCGGTCGGAACTTCCGGCCACGGAATCGGGGTCGGCTCGCCACCAAGTGCCTTGACCATTTCCACGAACAGCGGAACAGTCATGACGCGAATTTTCAAGCCTTCCATGTCTTTCGGCTCGGCAATTGCGCGCTGGGAGTTGGTGAAGTTACGGAAACCGGTTTCACCGTAGGCCAGCGTGCGCAGACCGGTTTTTTCCAGGCAGTGCGCGGCAAGTTCCTTGCCGAAATCACCATCCAGAACGTTCCAGGCAACGTTGGCATTCGGGAAAACATAAGGGATATCAAGAACGGCTGCCTCAGGGCAGACCTTGGAGAACGGACCCGATACCATCGACATGGCAAGCGTACCGTCCTGGGTATTCTGCAGCAGATCGGTTTCACCGCCCAGCGCACCGGCCGGGAACAGAGCGACCTCAATACGGCCAGCCGATTCTGCTTCGACAATGTTTTTAAAGACCTGTGACGCTGCACCTTTTTTCGAGGTGGTCCACTCTGCCGGGTCAACATGGGCAAAGTTCAGGGTCACATCGGCTGCCTGCGCATTAAAACCAAATGACGCGGCGACCATTGAAGCGGCGCCAAACAAGGCACCTTTGGAAATCATCTTCATTTCTTCCTCCCGATATAAAACGACATCCGCGGACCGTGGTTGCTTTTGACACTCTTGTTCTTGGGCGGCCCCTGTTCGGAATTAGGATAATTTAAAAAACATAGGAGATTTTGTCAAATGTTCTATATTTTACCTGTAAGCCGCGTAAAATAAGGCCTTCGGACCCATTCGGATCGTTACCATTTTCTGCGGCCAGTCCCGATCTCCCCGTCAAATTCCTGCCAAAAAGCGATGCTTTAACATCTATAAGCTTGGGGGAGGGCTGTCTGAATTTCAAACCAGTGACATCAAAAAACCTTGCCGCATCACAAGCATTCCAGTGACTTGGCAACAGATGCAATGGCCAGATGCCAATTGCAAAACAGCTTGCTGTAAAGCAGGATATTTGTGCTACTTTGGCATTCGAATTCTGCGATTCGCCCGCTGAAACGAAACCATTTTCAAAGTGAACCCCGTGAACAGTGTAACCGGCCCAAAATCACCGCAACTTGCGAAGATTGCTTCGCGCATTCTGGCAGGCAGCTTCCTGTTTGAGGATCTGGACCCCGAACTGTTGGAGCAGCTGTCAAACCAGGCGACTGTGCGCCGGTTCGACGATGGTCAGTTGCTGTTTGAAAAGGGTGCACCGGCAGACGGGCTTTATGCGGTTGAGGCCGGCAAGGTTCGCATTTCATCGGTTTCGGAAACCGGCAAGGAAATCGTGCTTAACGTTCTGGCCCCCGGTGCGGTATTTGGCGAAATCGCATTGCTGGATGGCGAACCGCGCACAGCGACCGCACGGGCGGTTGGCCCGACCCGGACACTTTTCATTTCGCGCGATGACTTCTTTGAAATCTTTGACCGCGAAGCCCCATTGCGCCGTCACATCACCGCCCTTTTGTGCCGTCGCCTGCGTTGGGTCAGTGACCTGCTTGAAGATGCCAACTTCCTTGATCTGACCGCGCGTCTGATCAAGCGCATCCTGTGGCTGGCCGAACGTCATGGCGGCCCGGACCCGGAAGGCATTCGCATTGCCCTTCCGTTGTCGCAGCAGGAATTGGGCCTGATGCTGGGTGTGACCCGTGAAGCGGTGAACAAGAAGCTGCGCGAACTTGAAAAACAGGGGATGATCACGCGCCGTGATGGTCGACTGGTCGTCAAGGACAGCGAAGGGCTGAAACAACTTCTTGCTGATGCCGTCAAAAACTGAGCCTTCCGAGTCAATTTTTGAACGCCTTGTCGCCCGCGAAGAAAAGCGCGGGCTGATCCTTGTTGCCTTCTTACGCATCTGCCTTCTGGCGTTCATCCTGCTTTTGTTTAGCAAACCTGATTCGCCAACCGGCAAGCTTTACACATTGCTTGAGGTTCTCGGCTGGTTCATTCCCGGCGTGTTTGTTCAGCTTTTCGTCGCCTTTCGCGGCGGCAGATCATACTGGATGATCTATCTTCTGGCCGTGATTGATGCGGTTCTGATTGTTTATGTCTCGGTTGTGCCCGATCCGCTTAATCCGTTGCTGGATCATCCGGCATGGCTTTATGGATTTGTCGTACGTGACCGTGGCGTGGTCTTTTCGATGATCATGATGGCAATCATCATCATGACCTTTTCGCCGCGCCTGATCCTGTGGTTCGGTTTCTGGCTGTTTGCGTCATGGTGCGGGGCGATCTGGTGGCTGATGACCCGGCCCGGCGTGATCGTTTCGCAGCATTTCGGCGATGAATGGAACCCCAGCCAGCAAGAAATCATCGATACCTATAACCTGCCGGAATTTGTCGATATCTCGGCCCTTGCCGAACAGGTGATCATTGTCATCGTCTTTACGTTGGCCTGTGCGGTGATGGTTTCGCGTTTGCGGGTTCTGATCAACCAGTCGGCTGCGTCCGAACGCGCCCATGGCAACCTGGCACGATATTTCCCGACCGCCCTTGCCGATCAGTTGGCCGATCGTGATGAGCCGATCCGTGTGGGTGAACGCCGCGAATGCGTTATTCTGTTTGCCGATGTTATCGGCTTTTCACGCTTTGCCGAAAAGCGCGATCCGCAGGAAGTCATGCGGTTCCTCAACCAGTTCCATCACATCGCAACGTCGCAAATCGGTGCCTATGGCGGCATTGTTGAAAAATATATCGGTGATGCGGTGATGGCGAGTTTCGCGGCCTTCGACGATCTTGAAAACCCGGCGGCCAATGCATTTTGTGCCGCCCAGGCGATCATCGCCCAGGTCGCCGAATGGCAGGCCCGGGCCCCGGCAAATGGCGGAGAACCGCTTGAAATCGGGGTTGGACTTAATTTCGGCCCGGCCGTTGTCGGTGATATCGGCCAGCGTGAGGCGGTGACACCCGCCGTCATCGGGGCGACGGTCAACCTTGCCGCGCGCCTTGAAAAGGCCACCCGCGAACTTGGCAGCGATACGGTCATGAGCGAACAATTCGCCAACCGCCTGCGTAAAGAGGCCTCGGTCGCAGGCCCGATCCTTCTTGCCCGTTATGCACAAACGCAAACAATTCAGGTCAAAGGGTTTAGTGAACCTGTCGGGGTCCGCTTTAACGGCTGCTAAATAAACTGCTAATAGAATGTCTTTCGGTCTGCCAAGCCCTTGAATATCCGGCAAACCAATCCAAAGTGCTTTGATATTTCTGGTGCAGCATGAAAACGGATCAGCAGGAGGACGCGATGGCGACCGAAAAAGGCGCGAACCCGACGGCCAAGGGGCCCGTCCCGTCCGCCGTAAAACTGACCACCCTGTTTGGCGAACGCGAATTCGCCTGGGACAAGGCCATTTACTTCCCGGCCGGGCTTAAGGGCTTTCCTGATCATAACGTCTTTGCGCTGGCGAGCTTCCCGGGTGAAAGCGGTAATGCATTTCTTTTGATGCAATGCCTGACCGAACCGGAACTGGCCTTTATCGTGGCACCCTATAACCTTGAAAGCGATACGATCCGGCCCGAACACCTTGAACAGGGCTTTGGCATTCACGGCATCAAAAAGGAAGATGGCGCGGTGTTGCTGATTGTGACCCTGCACAAACCCGATGATGGCCCCGTGAGCATGTCGGTCAATCTGCGCGCGCCGATCATCATTGATACCGCCCGTCAGGCTGCCTATCAGCATCACCTGCCCGAGGTCGGCGGATATTCCTTCCACCACGTTCTGAGCTAAGCATAAGCCCCATCTTCGGATTCTGACCTTTTGCTGCGCATCGAATTGCGCCGGCCAACGTTTGTATGCGTTGGCGCAACGTGTTTATGCGTTGGCGCAACGTGTTTATGCGTTTTGCCTGAAATTATCCCTGCATGTCCTTGATCCTGCCATCTTTTCACGCAAAGGTGGCAATCAGAGCAAATTGCATAGCCCCACTTCATCATGACAAAAGGGATCGGGAATGACAGCAGCATTACGCAATCGTTTTGCACTCGCCGCCTTGTTGGGATCAGCGGTATTTTTCGGACCGGATGCCGAGCCTGCCCGCGCGCAAAGCCCGTCCGTCGGACTATCCGCCGACAACCGCACCAGCCTGCAGCTGACGGTTTATCCCGGTAACCTGTCGCTGATTACGGAAAAACGCGATGCAGCCATTCCCGCAGGCCAAAGCACGCTTCGCATTGATGGCCTGCCCCAGACCATCATGAATGACTCCTTCCTGCTGGGCACTGCCAAGGATGCCGATCTTGTCTGGACGTCCTTGCGCAATCGCAGCAATGGATCAAACGCCATCGACGACCTTGTCCGCGATCAGATCGGCAAGACCGTCACCATTCGCCGGGACGACGACCTGATTGAAGGCACCCTTGTCGCGATAAGCCATGTTGCCCTGATTGAAACCGATGCTGGTCTGGAACAGGTGCCGCTTGATCAGGTGATTGTTTCCGAACTGCCCGATGGCTTTACCACCAGCCCGACCCTTGATGCGGATATCGCGACCGGTACCGCGCTTGATCACGTATCGATGGCCTATCTTCTGGGCGGGATCGGTTGGAACACGTCCTATACCGCCTATTACGACCGCGCGGAAAACAGCCTGAAACTGACCGCGATTGCAAAGGTCATGAACGGATCGGGCAGCGATTATGACAATGCGTCCCTGCGTCTGGTCGCCGGTGACCCCAACCGGGTGCAACAGCCCCCGATGGCCAAGGCCGCACGCACCGAAATGATGATGTCGGCCATGGCCGATGGCGCCGCACCTTCTGCTGGCGCACCGGACCGGGCAAGCTTTGAAAACCTGCATGTTTATGGCCCGTTTGACGGCCTGTCGATGCAGGATGGCGACACAGTGATCTTGCCGTTGCTCGACCCACAGGTCCTGCCGGTCAAACGCCACGCGATCTTCCAGGCATCAAGCAGCGTCTATAACATGGCGCAAAATGACACCAACGACTTCGTCCGCCCGGATCTTGAAATCGACATCACCAACGAAGGCGGCAAAGACGCCAAAAGCCCGTGGCCGGATGGCATTGTGCGCATCTATGCCCAAACCCCGGCAGGCGATACCGGCTATCTGTCCGAAGACATGATTTCGCTGACCCCGGTTGGCCGTGATGCGACCCTGCGTCTGGGCAAGGCCAGCGACCTTAACGGCACACGTAATGTTATCTCGTTTGACCGCAAGGCACGTCCGAACCTGCCAGACGCGATCAAGGCCGATCTGAAATGGACCATCCGCAATACCAGTGACCGTGTCGAAACCGTCACCGTCCGTGAAGACCTGCCAACGGATTGGAAAGTGACGGCCGAAAGCCACAAGCACGAACGCGACCAACCCGGCCAGATCAGCTGGGACATCGACGTTCCGGCAAATGGTGAAGTGACATTGACCTGGTCGGTGGCAAGCACCCGCTGATCAATCAATCCATGAATTGGAACGGCCACAGGGGAAACTTCCTTGTGGCCGTTTTTCATTGCTCAGGACTTGCCGCGCGCAGAGTAAAATGCCTTGGCCAGCGGCAACAAAACATTGGCATCGGGCAACTGACCCGTCCGGTTGCACAGATCGGCATAGATACAGATCAGCTTGGTCAGAAGGACAAACGCATCCTGATTGCGCATCCCGGCAAAGGCGCCCAGCACTTCGACCGCATCGCATGCCGCATCGCGCGCCAGATCAAGCTTCCCCGCTCCTTGCAACGCCAGAACAAGGGCGGCCAGCGAGTACCCCAGATCAAGACGTTCCTTGTCATCCTTGCGCCCGACGCAATTGCGCAAGCGATCCTGACGCAGTTCGACGGCCTGACAGGCGGCATCCACCGCCCAGTCCCATTCACCGGCCTCAATCTCAAGCGCAGCGCGGTTATTGAGGCTAAGTGCCAGGCCCGCCACCGCCGCATCACGGGCAGTCGGCAAATGCAGCGCGAAAATTGCATCAGCGGCATCAAACAGGATCAATGCTGCTTCACGCTGATCGGGCCTGTGGTTGCTGGCCATTTCAAGATACAGACGCGCAACCGCCAACGAGTTGGGGTCGGTTTTTTCAAGATAGGACAAGCGCAACGCATATTCTTCGTCCGTATTGTCCGTCATCCTGATCCCGCCACCTCGTTTTGCCGTCTCAAGGGCCCGATGACCCGTGCAAGAAAAAGACGTTTGGCAACCCCACCTTGTGAAGGACGGGCGTTCGGGGATAAGCTGTTGGACTGTTGCGCACAGACTGCTAGACACATTCATGTCTGCTTTGCCCCACAGCCCGGAAACAAGCCCCAGATGAGTACCTCTTCCGAAACCCTGAACGCCCTTTACGGCACATGGCGTCTTGCGCGCGGTGACAGCCAAGGCCTTGGATTTTTTAACTTTTCGATTGAGGGATTCTGGCGTTCGTTCCTGGCGGCCATCATCGTCTTTCCCGCCTTTGCATTCCTGCGCTGGAACGATATTTTTGACGCCCCCGAAGACTTCCCGGCGCTCCGTTATATGCTGGTCGAAGTCATTGCCTATGCGATCAAATGGGTCGCCTTCCCGCTGATCATGTTCCATGTCATTCCGATGATCGGGCGCGCCGAACGCTATATCGCGTTTATCACGGTCTATAACTGGGCAAGCGTGCTTCAGATGGGGCTGTATCTGGCGGCCTTGATGCTGGGTGTTTTGTTTCCGTCGCTGGGTGCTGGTGGCTTTGTCTTTATCGCGGTGATCGCGACACTGGTGTATGGCGTCTATATCACCAAACTGACCTTGTCGGTTTCGATCCCGACCGCCAGTACGATTGTTCTGGCCGATTTCCTGCTGTCACTCGTGATCACATCAATCGGTATCCGTCTGGCCGTCGGCCAGCTATTCTAAAGCTATACAAATCTTAAAAACAAAATCGCTTCAGGGAGAAACCCATCATGAAACCTGTTCTTGCCGTCACCCGCCGATTGCCCGATGCCGTCGCCAAACGTGCGGCCGAAAGTTATGACATCCGCACCCAGGAAGATGACGATCCCCTGACCCGGGCCGAAATCCTGGCGCTGTGTCATGGTGCCGATGCCGCCCTTGTTTCGGTGGGTGATCCGATTGATGCCGAATTTTTCGATCATCTTTCCGACAGTGTGAAAATCATCGCCACCTTCTCGGTCGGGACCGATCATATCGATCTGGCCGCCGCCAGGAATAAGGGTGTCATTATCGGCAACACACCGGGTGTTCTGACCGATGCCACCGCTGATATTGCCTGGCTTCTGATCCTTGGGGCTGCGCGCCGCGCCAGCGAAGGGGAGGCAGAAGTCCGCAACGCCACCTGGTCAAGCTGGCGTCCGACCCATTTGATGGGGACGCAGGTGACTGGCAAGAAACTGGGCATCGTTGGCATGGGAAGGATCGGTCAGGCGGTGGCCAAACGCGCACGCGGCTTTGATATGGATATCCACTATTACAACCGCCGCCAATTGCCTGCCGATCAGGAACTGGGGGCGACCTATCACGACAGCATCGATGGCCTTCTGCCCCATTGTGATTTCCTGTCGCTACATTGCCCGTCAACACCCGAAACGCGCGGCATGGTCAATTCAGATTTCATTGCCAAACTGCCCGATGGCGCGATCATCGTGAACACCGCGCGCGGCGATGTCGTCAATGACCAGGATCTGATCGCGGCGCTGAAATCAGGCAAACTGACTGCGGCGGGCCTCGATGTTTTTGCTGGCGAGCCGAATATCGAACCGGCCTATCGCGACCTTGCCAACACATTCCTGCTGCCGCATCTGGGATCAGCCACGGTTGAAACCCGCAATGCCATGGGCTTCCGCGCACTTGATAACATCGATGCCTTTGTTGCCGGCAAGGACGTACCGTTTACGGTCTGATCAACTGTCTGCAAACAGGCAAAGCAAAAGGCGCCAGATGGCGCCTTTTTCATATTCGGGCAGGATTGGACCTAGCCCAGATCGCTTTCCTCGCCCGCGGGCAGGATACAGGCGATCTTGCGGCCATCGCGGCTGATCTTCACACGTCCGCCATGGATTTCGACCACGGCGCGCACCATCGCCATGCCAAGCGCACGGCGGGCCGATGGGGACTCGCCATCGCGCAGTCCTTCAAACAGCATCGGTTGCGGCGCTTCGTCCGAAAGCGAGATCGAAATTTCGATATCCTCGCCACTACGCTTTGCCACCACGGAAACCTCGCTGCCTTCGGGTGCTGTGCGCAGCACATTGGTCACCAGAATGAACAAGGCCTGTTTCAGGCGGCGTTCATCGGCCACCATCCAGCCGATCTGGCGCGAACAATAAAGACGCAGCGACACATTAAGTTCCGCCAAGCGTGCCCGTGTCAGGGCTTCGAGGGAGCGCAGCAAACGTCGTGGATCGACGGTATCAAGCTCAAGGGCCACCTGCCCCGACCCAAGGGTTGCCAGATCGCGCATGTCATCGACAAGTGCTAGCATGCTTTGCGCCTCGGTCCGGATGGTTTCAACCGACCGCGCCACATTGCCGGTCAGATGCGGGATCAATCGATCAGATTCACCATTGATGTGATCCAAGGGCTTGGTCAGTTCGCGCGACACGGTGGAAATGAAGTCGGACTTCATCTGATCGGCGGTGCGCAGTGCCTCGTTACGTTCACGCAGCGCACGTTCGACCCGGATGGTATCCGTCACATCGATATAGGACATCATCACCGCCCCGTCGGGCAGCGGCACAATGGCAAAATCAACAATCGAATTATCCGCACGTTCCAAGCGGCCATTCATCGGTTCGTGGTTGGTGATGCGCGCGACCATGCGGTTTTTGAATTTTTCCCAATCGTCGCGTTCGCGCCAATAGTCCTTGGATTTCTCGACCACATCGCCCAGATGCGGTGCGACATCAAGGAAGGTGCTTTCAAGGCCCCAAAGATCGGCAAAGCCATGGTTATAAAGCCGCAAGCGCCCATCGCCGCTGATCACGCCGACGGCCTCATGCAGGCTTTCAAGCGTTTCGCGCTGAACCGCGATCAGGGTGTTATAGGAACTTTCCAGAACCAGCTTGTCAGTCACATCCTCATAAACAAACATCAGCCCGCCAAACGGATGGGGCGAGGTGAAGCGACGCAACGTCATGCCGTTTGGCAAATGCATCAGGTCTTCTTCAGGTTTGAGAAGATCGGTAAAGCGCTGGTTTTCGGTATGGCGGAACTGGGCGAAATCGGTGACTTCGGGCAGCTTGCGTTCATCGCGCAGACGGCGCAAAACATCATCATGGGTCGGCTCGGTCCAGAGCCATTCGTCATCCAGATCCCAAAGCTTGGTAAACGCGGTGTTAAAGAAGATCAGCCCCTTGTCACCGCCATACACCGCAATCGCAGTGCCAAGGTTTTCAAGCACCTCGGCATGGGCGCGAATATGGCGCGACAGATCGGACTGAAGTTCTTCGACCGGCGTACAATCAATCGCAAAGCCGATCAGGCCATCAGGCTCGTTCTCCGCCCCGCCCGGCATTTCGGTGATGCGCAGCAATTTGCGATCACCACGAATAACAACATGGAAATCGCGGGTCAGGCTTTCATTATTGCGCTGAACCGATGCCGCCAGTGATCGCCCGTGATCGGGAATCACCCCCGCGCCAATTTCGGCCTGTGCGGCCAGGGCATCCTCAATGGTTTGATATTCGACCGCATCGGCATAGGCGATGTTGCAATCAATCAGGCGAAGTTCGCTATCGCGGCGCCAGACCGGGAAGGGCAGGCTATCAAGCAACTGGCGCAGGCCCGATACTTCGTGTTTGAGCAGCTGAAAATCGCCAAACTGGTTTTCGCGTTCGCGCGAATGGCGGGTTTCATCGCGGAACCATAGTCCATGCGCCAATACATCCGATGATCGATCCTTGCGCGCGGCCATGCCGGTGACGTGGAATTTGCGCTCATCGACCGTGGTGATCCACAATTCAAACCGGTCATGCCCGGTCTTGAGGTTGCGGACCCGTTCCTTGAGTGCGGCGGCATCTTCATCGCGCAACAAATCCAGCAGATCGGGAAACCGGCCATCCTGACCAAGCTGGAAGGCCCGTTTGAGCGATGGACTGGCCCCCTCGGCAAAGCCATGGCTGCTCCAATAGTAAACCGGGTCAGGGCCGGCAAACAAAAGCTGGGTGAAAAGCTCTGTCTCGCCCGCCAGTTCATGTTCGTGATCTTCGACTTCTTCAAGGTGACGACGCATCCGAAGTGACAAGCGCCACCCCACCCAACCGGCAATCGCCGCCCCACCGACAGCCGCCAGGCCAACAACCAGCCAGTCGCGGTCACTTAGGCCGGCAAGGCTTCCGAAAATCGTCGCGCCGATTCCGTCGGGCTGGGTCTGAGCTTTGGTCGCGGCATCCCCTGCATTTGGCGCGGTATTGAGGCGAAATTTTTCCTGGGCCTGGACACTTACCGACAGACCAAACGTGGCAACCATTGCAGTCGTCGCCCGCCAAAAGGCCGGGCGCGCCAAATCAGACAGTCTGCGCATGATCGCCACTGTCTTTTTACCTGCGCAAAGCTGTGTGGGTGCCTGTTCGGATGCTCGCCGTGTCACGTGTTGTTAACCGTTTGTGTTTATGAGCTATTATTATGGTGAAAACGCCGTGCTTTTACCACCGTTTCACATCATTACGGCAACAGGCTTGTCTGGTGGCATATTTCATGGCGAAATCCTGCGGAAAAACCGCAATGACATGGCCGGTGATTCCGTTTATGTCTGCGGGACACACATTCTCAACTGAGCGCATCAACCATTCCTAAAATGAGCCCAAAACCGCAGCTAGACCTTTTTGCCCAGCGCGCAGAGCCCAAGCAGGCCGCGCCACAAAAGGACTCTGCCATGCTCAAGGCGGCGGCAAAACCGGCACCCGAAATCGGCGATCTGTTTGATACCAATTTCAATGCCGATGACATCGCCGAATGGGAACTGCTGTTTCGCGATGTGCCGCAATATAACTACCATTTCAAACGCGCCCAGATCGCCTCAGCCTTTGACCGGCCATTGCACAAGAAACTGATCGCATCGCCCGCCTTTGAACGGTTGCGGGAAATCTCGTTTCTCGGCGCCATTGATTATCTGTTCCACCCGAATGGACGCCCGGCCAATATCCGTCATTCCCGCTATGACCACACGATTGGCGTGGCATTGCTGTCGCAACGCTATTGCCGTTTGATGGGGTTGTCAGATGCCGATTGCGATCTGCTCGGCGCCGCGGCCCTGTTGCATGATATCGGCCATGGCCCGTTTTCGCACACGCTGGAACCGGAATTTGCCCGGCGTTTTAACCGTAACCATCACCAATTGACCAATCAGATCATCACCGGCGAGGTCGATCTGGACCTGTCGGTCAATCATTTGCTGGTCAAGCATGGGGTCGATCCGGATGAAGTGATCGCGCTTTTATCCAAAAAGTCCGATCACCCGCACGCGGCGCTGTTTTCCGGCCCGGTGAATATCGACACGTTGGAGGGCATTAGCCGCACCAAGACGTATGTGCATCCCAACCATGTGCATTGCCACCCGCGCCTGTTGCTTGAGGCGGCAGTGAAACTTGATGCAGATTCGCTGAAACGTCTCGATAAGTTCTGGCAGTTGAAAGAAGACATCTATCGCAATTTCATCTTTGGTCCGATGTGCTTTGCCACCGACCATCTGTGCCGCGAATTTGTCGTCAAGAATGCGCCGGACTTTGCCGCCGATGACTTCCTGCTGACCGAAAAGGCGTTCTTGAACAGCCATCCGCCGTTCAAAAAATTCCTGCATAGTCTCAAAAACCGGATCGAGCTTGATGGCGTTGCCGATGTTGTCGACCATCAGCTCAGCGCCTCAGCCAGCACGTTTGACCTGCACGAGGCCAAGGTGCCGCGGCGTGAATTTCACATCAACAAGGATGTCGAAGTCCGCTGCTTTGCCGATCTGTCAAAACGCTATTACGAGGAAAAGCATTCCTTCCTGCGCCGTGTCGGCAGCCTGACCGATCCGGCCCAGCAGGCCGCCGCCGCCAGCCTGTTTGATTAAGTCAGCGACTATTTAATCAACGACAAAAAGGGTCGCGCCGGTTTCGGTAGAGGAACGATGGGCCTCTGCGTTATCTGCCACCTGATAGCTCATACCCGGTTTCAGGACATAGGTCCGGCCATCCTCAAGCTCGGTCACCAGTTCGCCTTCAAGACACAGCAGAATGTGCCCCTTGGAACACCAGTGATCTGCCAGATAACCGGCGGAATATTGCACCATCCGCACACGGATCGGGCCAAACTGGCGGGTACGCCAGGTCGCCATGCCGGTTTCACCGCTATGTTCGGTCGGTTCAATCGCAGACCAGTCGGTTGTACCGAACGGCAGATCGGAAATATCCATGATGGGAAAACTTTCGTGGTCAAGGGTAGCGCAGAACGTTCAAGATATTGAACAGGCGCGAAAAATATCTGCCGCGCCCATAAAACTGTCAATCAGCTTAATTGGACAGCGCCATATCAGTTAAACGTGGTTTTAATCTTTAACCATTAGGCAGATACTCGGATATCAACGAGTCGCACCAAGAGGCTGTCCCGATCTTGTTACCGCAAACCATCGCAACCAATCAGCACTACTCGGCCACCCGTCTGGCCGAGATGCGTGACGCATTGGGTAAGAGCCTTTCGGGCGATACATTTTGCGTGGTGGTAACCGGGTCCTATGGGCGGCATGAAGCATCCGATCAATCCGATCTGGATTACTTCATCATTGGCCGCGAAGCCGAACGCAGTCAGGCGCCGCACCAACAGGTCGCCGATATCCTTGGCAAGATGGTCACCAAAAAACCGGCGGTAAACGGCCCGTTTTCGTCCTATATCACCGCCGAGGAACTGGTAAATCGCATCGGGCTTGATGGCGATACCAACTCGATTACCACGCGTCGGCTGTTGTTCCTGCTCGAATGTGAGTGGCTGTATAACGAGGCGGGCAAGCGCAAATTCTTTGACGACCTGATCGCCAATTACGTCACAAGCTCGGTAACACGTGATTCCATTGCGCGTTTTCTGGTCAATGACGTGATCCGCTATTACCGCACCATCAGCGTCGATTTTGAAATCAAGACCCGCGAAGGCGATGCCAGCAAGGCCTGGGCACCCCGGCGGCTGAAACTGGTTTTCTCGCGCAAGATGCTTTATTTCGGCGGCATTATCGCAGCAGCCGAAACCGCAGGCCGGGATTATGCCGGCAAACGCGAAAAACTGTCCGAACTTTTACAGCTGCCACCCATAACGCGCCTGCAAACCGTGTTTGGCGAGAAAAGCCTGCCGGCGCTGGAACTTTATGACCGTTTCCTGCGCGAACTTTCCGATCCGGAAGTGCGTGCGCGCCTTGATGGCGTTGGTCCGCATGATCGCAATGATACGGAATTGCGATCCCTGCTTGATGCCGGCAAGGGCTTTTCGCGTGAATTGATCAAACTGCTTAATGATCGCTATGGCCCGGATCATCCGATCCACGAAGCGCTTCTGATGTAATCACCCGGCAGACGTGGCGGCGCAATCAGGCCGCGCGGGGGCCGTCAGTGACATGCTTGAAATAGTTTTCCCGATCAAGGTCATGGACCTCGACGGTGAATTGCACCTGATAATCGCCAACCAGCCATTCCAGCCGATCAATCAGGGCTGCAAGGGCGGCCTCGCCAGTGGCGAATTTCACCGCATTGATCCGGCCTGACAGAAGCCGGATATCAAGATGCACCATGGCGTTTTTCGGGTCACCATCGCCGATCACGACATTTTCCAGCGGCGTAATCCGGGTCTTGAAAGAACTCAGTTCCGCATCGGCCTCGCGGGCGATGACGTAATGCAAATCAACCGCCAACTTGGACAATTCATCCTTGATCGGCAGTTGGGCAGAATATTCGATTTCAAGCTGGGGCATGGCCGCCATCCGTCTGACAAGATTTAAATGCTTCTAACAACTTGCTTTGTATCTGGACACCAAAAAAGCCGGTCTGAATAAACAGACCGGCTTTGATGCAAATCGGCAGCTGCCAATTAGTAGCGCCAATTAATAGCGATAATGATCCGGCTTGAACGGACCAGCCTGCGGAACGCCGATATATTCGGCCTGTTCGGACGACAGTTTGGTCAGTTTCACGCCAAGACGATCAAGGTGCAGGGCTGCAACTTTCTCATCAAGGTGTTTCGGCAGGACGTAAACCTTGTTTTCGTAGTTCGCGTGGTTTTTCCACAGCTCGATCTGGGCCAGCACCTGGTTGGTGAAGGATGCCGACATAACAAAGCTCGGGTGACCGGTTGCGCAACCAAGGTTGACCAGACGGCCTTCGGCCAGAACGATCAGACGTTTGCCGTCCGGGAATTCGACTTCGTCGACTTGCGGCTTGACGTTGTCCCACTTGTAGTTACGCAGCGAACCGATCTGGATTTCGGAATCGAAGTGACCGATGTTGCAAACGATTGCGCGGTCTTTCATCGCACGCATGTGGTCAAGCGTGATGATGTCGATGTTACCGGTGGTGGTGACGAAAATGTCGCCAACCGGTGCTGCGTCTTCCATGGTGGTGACTTCGTAACCTTCCATCGCGGCCTGCAATGCGCAGATCGGATCGATTTCGGTTACCAGAACGCGTGCGCCCTGGCTGCGCATGGACGCAGCCGAACCTTTACCCACGTCACCGAAACCGGCAACAACGGCGATCTTGCCGGCAACCATGACGTCAGTTGCGCGCTTGATACCATCAACAAGGGATTCGCGGCAGCCATACAGGTTGTCGAATTTCGACTTGGTGACCGAGTCATTGACGTTGATCGCCGGGACCTTAAGGGTGCCTTTTTTCGCCATTTCATAGAGGCGGTGCACACCGGTGGTGGTTTCTTCCGACAGACCTTTGATGTCTTCGAGAAGTTCCGGATACTTGTCGTGGATCAGCTGGGTAACGTCGCCGCCATCATCAAGGATCAGGTTCGGCTTCCAGCCGTTCGGACCGGAGATGGTCTGCTCGATGCACCACCAGAACTCTTCCTCGGTCTCGCCTTTCCAGGCAAATACCGGGATTTCAGCAGCCGCGATCGCCGCAGCAGCCTGATCCTGGGTGGAGAAGATGTTGCACGAAGACCAGCGAACTTCTGCGCCGAGTGCCGTCAGGGTTTCAATCAGAACTGCGGTCTGAATGGTCATGTGCAGGCAGCCGACGATGCGCGCGCCAGCAAGCGGCTTGGCCGCGCCATATTCATCGCGCAGCGCCATCAGGCCCGGCATTTCGGTTTCGGCAATCGCGATTTCCTTGCGGCCCCAACCGGCCAGCGAGATATCAGCGACCTTGTAATCGGTAAAGTTCGACATATCGTCTCCAATCAAACAGGAATGGCGCATCCGCATGGGATTTTCATCCCGCCGATACGCCGAAGAATTCTGTTGCGATCATTTCCCTGATCGCTATAGGCCACATATAAAGATATCTTTATATCGTTTTCAAGTCCTTTTTTGACGGAATTTGCATTCCGGGCAAAACCGGACCGGATAAAAGATGCCCACGCCCTGCAATCCCGGCCTTTTTTGCAGCAGGAAACCAGGAATATTCGCGGACAAAACTGTCCCCTATGTTGGGACAGATGCCGATCACAACAAGCTATGAGTAACGGGATTTTTCAGGCGAGATCGTTGAAGTCATCAAGCATCATGGCAATCCGGGCAGAATCCCATTGTTCCATGACGCGGTTGGCCTGATGTTCGGAATTGCGACTATCAAGGCGGCGCAGGCGCTGTTTGACCAGCAACAGATTGACCGGCGACATCGAAAGGTTACGCAACCCAAACCCGATGAACAGCGGCACATAGCGCGGATCACCAGCCATCTCGCCACAGACACTGACCGGTATATCGCGTTCGCGGGCCACCTTGATCACATCACGGATCAGGCGCAACACAGCCGGATGCAGCGGATCAAACATGCCCGCCACCTGATCATCGGTGCGATCAATCGCCAGGGTATATTGCGTCAGGTCGTTGGTGCCGATGGCAAAGAAATCACTGTCGCGCGCCAAGGTATCCGCCGCCAGCGCCGCGGCGGGAATTTCGATCATCGCACCAAGTGGTGGCAGGGTTTCGGGGATCGGATGTCCATCCTTGCGCAGGCGCTTTGCCACCGCCTCATAGATCTGACGCGCACGGGTCATTTCATGCACGTTGACCACCATCGGAAGCAACACCCGAACCGATCCATGCAGGGAGGCACGCAGGATGGCGGCAAACTGTGCTTCAAGCAATTCCGGCTTGCGCAATGATAACCGTATGCCACGCAATCCAAGGGCCGGGTTCGGGCCAGACACGATTTCATCTTGCAGGGCGACGGCCAGTTTTTCACCACCGATATCAAGGGTTCGGATGGTGACCGGTTTGCCATCCATGCGTTTGACAATGTCGGCAAGTTCTTCGTATTGCTCGTCCTCGTCTGGCAGATAGTCCTTGTTCATGAACATGAACTCGCTGCGCAAAAGCCCGATACCGGTCGCCCCGTTTTCCAAAGCAGCGGCAAGTTCGATTGGCAGTTCGATATTGGCATGCAGGTCAATATCGATGCCGTCACGCGTTGATGAGGGCACATCGCGAAGGGATGCCAGCTTTTCGCGCGCCGCCAGCCAGTCAGCGCGGCGTTGGGTATAATGTTCAATATCGGCATCGCTTGGCGACAGGATCACTTCGCCGCGCCCGCCATCGATAATGATCTGATCGCCGCCAGCAACGCCGCGAACGATATCAGCAGCCCCCAGAACGGCCGGAATGCCAAGGGATCTCGCCATGATGGCGGTATGCCCCTCTGCCCCGCCAAGGGCGGTGACAAAGGCGGTCAGTTGGCCCGGTTCAAAGCGGGCCATATCGGCCGGGCTGACATCCTCGGCAATCAGGATGGACCCCTGTGGGGCATTGTCCATTGCCCGGTCGGTCTCACCGATCAGGCAGCGCATCAGACGCAGGCCCACCTCGCGAATATCCGTGGCGCGTGCTGCAAGATAGCTGTCTTCCATGCCCGAAAACTGTTCGGCAATCGCATCGATCACTTCGCTGACCGCATGCACGGCATTAAGCTTGCGCGAGACGATCAGTTCTTCAGCCCCGCGCACCAGACGCGATTGGGTCAGCATGTGGATATAGGCATCCATCAGGAAGCCAAGTTCCTCTGATGCGGCACTTTCGGCACTCGATGATTGGGATTTCAGGCGTTTGAGCTGATCAATGCTTTCGGCAACGCCATCATGAAGGCGTTTGCATTCGGCCTGCACGGCATCTTGGGAAATCGGCTTGCGGCTGACATGGACGATCTGGCGATCCAGAACAAAGGCGCGACCGATCACAATCCCGCCCGATGCGCCCAATCCGGTTATGACCCGGCGAACGCCCGAGTTATTTTCATCTGAAACAGTTTGGTCTGTCGGAGGAACTTGCAAGCCTTGTCTGCTACCAACTCGTTCTTGTTGTTTCCCGAAACTCAGACGCCCGCGGCCTCACATCGTGATCCGCGGGATCCTATTCTTCGTCGAACTTGGCATCGACCAGTTCGTTAAGCGCATCAATCGCCTGTTTGGCGTCCGGGCCGGTGGCCTCGACTTCGATCTCGGTGCCAATCGATGCGGCCAGCATCATCAAACCCATGATCGACACACCCGACACTTCGGTGCCACGGTTGCGCACCATGATGCTCGATTGAAATTCACCTGCCAGTTTAACAAATTTTGCAGCCGCCCGCGCGTGCAATCCTCGCTGGTTGCTGATTGTTAAAGTGCGTTTTTCCTTCTGCGCCATGTATGTCCCCGCAAGCCTGATGCACCGTCCCCGCGCATCCGGCCCTGTTCTTTTTGTGGCTGACTTATTCCTCGCCGCTCAGCAAACGCGACGCAACGTTGATGTATTTACGCCCCGCATCCTGGGCCGCATTGACCGTCTCGGCCAAGGTGCCGTCGATGCGAACAGATGCGAGTTTAATCAGCAAAGGTAAATTAACCCCTGCGATGACTTCGACATTTGCCTGTTCCATAATGGAAATCGCCAGATTGGACGGGGTCCCGCCAAACATGTCGGTCAGAAGGACAACACCTTTGCCGCTGTCGACCTTTTCGACACTGGCAAGAATATCTGCGCGGCGTTGTTCCATGTCGTCATCCGGTCCGATACAGACCGCTTCGACATTTTCCTGTTCGCCAACAACATGCTGCAAGGCAGATACGAACTCTTTCGCGAGATCGCCGTGGGTGACCAGCACCATCCCGATCATGCAGTTTTCTCCATTTTTCACTCCCCCGAGGTCGGCTCGTCCGGTTTGTCCCGATGGCTGAGATGTGTGTCATATCCCAGATCGGCAATCCAGTCATTGAGTAACCGCGCGATATAAACCGAACGATGTTGACCACCTGTGCACCCGACCGCAATGGTCAGATAGCTTTTACCTTCCTGCGCATAGCGCGGCAAAATCGGCTCCAGCATTGCCTTCAGGCGGTCGATAAACCCGGCGAAATCCGGGTCTTCTTCTATGTATTGCCCAACAGCCGCATTCATCCCGGTCATCAGGCGAAGCTCGGGATCATAATGCGGGTTGCGCAGAAAGCGAACGTCAAAAACAAGATCGGCTTCTGCCGGAACACCCTGACGGAACGAAAAGCTGCGCACAAAGATCGCAAGGCCTTCATTTTCGCCAATGTCGAACTGGTCTTGCAGGATCTTGCGAAGCTCGGCCGATTTCAGGCGCGATGTGTCAATGCGCATATCCGCGGTCGCTGCAATCGGCGCCATCAGGCGTTTTTCATGTTCAATCGCGTCGACCAGAGGCCGATCATGGCTGAGCGGATGCGGACGTCTGGTTTCGGTAAACCTGCGCTGCAGGACCGTCGTGTCGGCATCGACATAGATCATCAACGGATCCATGCCCGTCTGTTTGCGCAGGCGACCGACAATCTCGACAAACTGATCTACACCGAAATCACGGGTCCGGATATCAAGGCCGATGGCAATCGGCTGTTCCGGGCGGCAATCCCCCGGCACCAGGGCGGACAGCATCCGCAGCGGCAGGTTATCGACCGCATCAAAGCCGAAATCTTCAAGAATCTTAAGGGTCGTCGTGCGTCCGGCACCGGATACCCCGGTCACAAGAACCAGTCCGCTTTTGCCATCAAACGCCCCCAGGGCCTTATTTTGGCTGTCCGAAGAATTCGCCGAAGTTTTCTGCAAGTCTGGGTCCTGTGGATTACGGTTCAAGTGTCATTCCACCCGTCGCGAGCGCCAAAGCTACTCCAATCTTTGCCTCGATGGCCAGATCGGATGCACATAATGTCCAACGCGGGATCGCAATGCCACAAATCTCTTCGAAATCGGGTTCGGGCATGCGTTCAACCGTGTTTGGATCGGTGACCAGATCAATCAAAACCCGCACGTCGCCTTCGGTTTTTTGCGGCAAACCGCGCACAACACCGATGCCGCGGACTTCGCACAATCCGGCAATCTGATCAGGTGCGCTGGCGATCAGGCGCCCATCGCGCGCCACAAGGTCGGTTCGATCATCAGAAACGAGAAAACCGCCGGCATCAATCAGACGCAGCGAAAGCCCGGATTTTCCAGATCCGGAAGGCCCGCGCAACAGCACCGCATGGGCGCCGATCCGGACACAATTTGCGTGAATCTGGGACATAATGCAAAACGATGCTTGGCAGAGGTTGGCTTGTCAAACCCCAAAAGCCCGGGGCGTGATCCACTTAACCTCCCGCATAGGCATTTCGCACTTTCTGCGCTGAAAAATCTTAGTCGAGCGGCAGGCGAATGGTAAAGACAGCGCCCTTGACCTCGTCACGGACCACGCGATTCTGTGCACTAAGCTCGCCATTATGGGCGGCAATGATTCGCTTGGAAATTGAAAGCCCCAAGCCCGAATGCTGCCCGAATTTCTCGGTCGCAGGGCGTTCGGTATAGAACCGGTTGAAGATCGCCTCTTCCTTGCCAGGCGGGATGCCCGGGCCGTCATCCTCGACCGTAATCACGGCCCAGTTTTTATCGCGCCATGCCCGCACGCGCACTTCACCACCTTCCGGGGTAAAGGTAATCGCGTTCGAAATCAGGTTCCTGAAGACCTGTGTCAGACGACTTTCAAGCGCCGGGACATTGAGGTTTTCAGGCACGGACACCCTGATCCGCGGGCCCTCGGCATCGGCGTTATAAAGTTCGCCCAGCGTATAAAGCAGCACACCAAGATCGACTTCCTCGCTTTCGGCGCGCGACAATTCGGCATCCATCCGCGAATAATCGGAAATATCACTGATCAGGCGATCAAGACGCTGCACATCCTCGGCGATGATTTCCATCAGGCGGCGCTGTCGTTCCGGGTCCTTAAGGCGGGTCGCGGTTTCCACCGCCGACCGCAATGATGTCAGCGGGTTTTTGATCTCATGCGCGACATCGGCGGCAAACCGTTCAATCGCGTCCATACGGTCCCACAGCGTTTCGGTCATATCGCGAAGCGTGGTCGACAGATCGCCGATTTCATCACGGCGATCCGACAGATCGGGAATGGCAAACTGGCGGTTTTTGCTGCGCCGGACCCGTTCGGCCGCACGCGCCAACCGGTTCAGCGGACGTGTGATCACGCCGGCAAGATAGATCGACAACAACACCGTAATGCCAAAGGCAAAGACAAAGATCTTCAGGATATCAAGCCGCACCGCATGCAGCGCGTTTTCAATCGATTCGCCGCTTTTGGTCATCATCACCGATGCCAGAACCTGCTTGAACCGGGCAACCGGCACCGATACCGACAAGACCCGGCGTCCTTCGCTATCAACGCGGACAACCCCGCGCGAATAGCCCGCAAGGGCTGCGCGCACTTCCGGGTAATCGGCCGCACTGGCAACCGGCGGATCGACATAAAGTGGCAAGGGTTGTTCGCCCTCAAATAATGTCAGGATGCCATCGGTCAGTTTGCGCATGATATCGGCAAAGGCATCTTCTTCGCCGGGGGGTGGAAGTTGTTCGGCCTGAATGGTGCCCGCACCAAGTGACTGGATGCTGCGACTATCAGCCAAAAGGCTGCCATTGGTGGCAAAAAGCCGGGTACGTGCGCCGGTAATCCCGACAAGACGGCGCACCATTTCGCGCGCCACTTCGATTTTCACCCGGTTGGTTGCATCATCACTGGAACTCACCGCCGACGTCGACAGGGCAGCGGCATACATTTCCGCCTGCACCGCCATGGCTTCCAGTTCGGAATGAATAAGTTCCTGCTTGTAGCGGCCCAGATACAAAATACCCGCCACCAGCACAAAAAGTGCCAGCGCGTTCACGGCCAGAATCCGCCAGGTCAAAGGCGAAAACAGCCCGTGGCGTTCCTCTATCCGTGTCGTCCGGGGTTCGGACGGACCTGTGTGCTGGTCGTGATCACCAGTCCCAAGATCGCTCATTCAAACCTGCAATAACCGGCCCGGGAAGCGGGCCTGCAAAAGAGTGCGCGCCGAAGCACAAAGCTCCGGCGCGTCATAAATCCTGATCAACCTGCCACAGTGGCCGTGTCGCGGTACCGGTAACCGACGCCATACAGGGTTTCGATTTCCTTGAATTCCTTGTCGGTCTCGCGGAATTTCTTGCGCAGGCGTTTGATGTGGCTGTCGATCGTGCGGTCATCGACATAGATATGTTCGCCGTACGCCGCATCAATCAGCTGGTCACGGTTTTTCACATGCCCCGGATGTTTGGCCAGTGCCTGGATCAACAGGAACTCGGTCACGGTCAGATTAACATGCTGACCTTTCCAGCTGCACATGTGGCGCGACGGATCAAGCACCAGATCACCGCGTTGCAGAACATCATCCGACCCGTTCGGGCGCACCCCCCCCGCACGCATGATTTCCGCGCGACGCAAAAGGGTGCGAATACGTTCAATCAGCAAACGCTGGGAAAACGGTTTCTTGATGTAATCATCGGCACCCATGCGCAGGCCGGTCAGTTCATCAACCTCGTCATCCTTGGACGTCAGGAAGATCACCGGCATTTCGGTTTTCTTGCGCAAATGGGTCAGAAGTTCCAGTCCGTCCATACGGGGCATCTTGATATCAAGCACCGCAAGATCAGGCTCTTCCTTCGTGATGGCATGAAGTGCCTCCGAGCCATCAGAATATGTCAGGACCTCATATCCTTCTTCTTCCAACGCCATCGAAACCGACGTCAGGATATTACGGTCGTCATCAACAAGTGCGATCTTACTCACCTGGACCTCATCTACTGGACAGATACATTTCACTCATTCGTGTGGTGACTATACAATTTACATTCCAATGTGGCGAAAAAATAACCACTTGCGGCATAATTAAGGCTTGTCGAATACAGTCGCAGTGCAATCTGTCACATCGCTGTATTTGTTGACTTTGCGCCGCTGCGGCAAATAACAATCATCGCATCAGGGTAAAATGCCCACCTGTCCCGAACGCGGGACAAACCAAATTGATCCCTGACCCGACGGGAGGTCGCGATTTTCTATTGGTTAAGCAAGTTCAGCCGTGCCAGCCTGACCGCTGCCGGGGTTTTGATTTCGACACTTGTTGTCTGGCTTGTTGTCAGTTCGACCGGCAATCTGACAATCAATGAATTGCATCGCACCGCACAGGCACGCCTGGCGTTGTATGACAGTTCGCTGCGTGCGGCCGTCGATCAATATCGCTATCTGCCCTATGTCGTTGCCCGCCATCACGAAGTGATCGCCGCCATCACCGGCACCGGAAATCCGCGCACTGCGGATATGTATCTTGAACGGGTCAAACAACGATCCGGGGCAGCCGCCCTTTATGTCATGGACAAGACCGGCATGACGGTCGCGGCAAGCAACTGGAACACACCCGACAGCTTTGTTGGCGAGGATTACGGATTTCGCCCCTATTTCAGTCAGTCAATTACCGGCGGCGAGGGATTTTTCTTTGGCATCGGGGTGACCACCGGGCGGGCAGGCCTGTTTATTTCCAACCCGATCCGCGGCGACGATGAAATCATCGGCGTTTCGGTGGTCAAACTAGAACTTGATGAGGTTGAACGGAACTGGCAGGAAGGCGGCGAGACCGTATTTGTTGCAGATGAAGACGGCGTGATCACCATGACCAGTCGTAGCGACTGGAAATATCGCACGCTTTCCGAACTCTCGCCCGAGGTCCGCGGGCGCATTACCCGCCATCAACAATATCCCGGCAAGGAACTGGCATCCCTTGATATCGGCCAACAACTGGTCAAGGGCACCGGGATTGTCACGATTAATTCCGAACGCTTCCTGTTTGATGACAAACATATGCAGGGCAGCAAATGGCGGCTCTATTACCTGACATCGATGGATTATGTTTCCAACCGTCAGGCGGCCGCCCTGTTCATTACCGCCAGTGGTGCTGGGCTGATCATTTTGATCATCCTGTTTTTGCGCGAACGCGAACTCAAGCTCGCCTCCCAGCGCGAAGCGCGTGAATTTGCCCGCATTCAGGCACTGAACATCCGACTTGAGGAAGAAATCGCTGTTCGGCGCAAAACCGAGGAAGAACTGCGTGGCACCCAAAACGAACTGGTGCAGGCCGGAAAGCTTGCGGCCCTGGGTCAGATGTCGGCTGCCATCGCCCATGAAATCAACCAGCCGATCACCGCCATCCGGACATTCTGTGCCAGTGCCAAACTGATGCTGGAGCGCGGCAAAACCGAAAAGCTTGATCAGAACATCAACCAGATCTCCGCACTCACCGAACGCATGGGTGCAATCACAGGTCAGCTCAAAACGTTTTCGCGTAAATCCACCGGCGTGCTGGAGCCGGTTGACCTCAAGATCGCGCTGGATAACACCCTGCAATTGCTAAGCCCCCAATTGCAGCAGGAAGAATGCACGCTTGAGCGTAATGAACCCGATACGCCACTGGTGATCCAGGCCGACCTTGTGCGGATCGAACAGATTTGCGTGAACATCATCCGCAACGCGCTTGATGCCATGGCCGACAGTTCGGTCAAACGTATCCGCATTGACCTTACGCGCACCAAAACCGACGTCATCATGCAGATTACCGATACCGGGCCTGGCATGAATGAAGAAACCCTGTCGCTTTTGTTTGACCCGTTCTTTACCACCAAGGATCCGGGGCAAGGCGTGGGATTGGGACTTTCGGTAACTTATGGCATTGTGCGGGACTTCGGAGGCAGCATAAAAGCCTATAACACCGAAACGGCCGGGGCCTGTTTCGAAGTTCGCCTGCCGTTACTCAAGGGTAAAACACCGTGACGACCACCAAGCAAGTGCCACACAGTGACGCAGAAATTCAGATCACACCGCACATCATCATTGTCGATGATGACGAGGCGATGCGTATCTCGCTTGCCCAGTGGCTTGAGCTTTCCGACTTTGACGTCACGGTCTATGAAGATGCCGGAGAGGCCCTGCATGACATCAGCCCCGAATTTGCCGGGGTCATCCTGACCGACGTCAAAATGCCGAAGCTTGACGGCATTACCTTTACCCGTTCTGTGCTGGCCGCCGACCCGGACATCCCGATCATCCTGATGACAGGCCACGGCGATGTGCCAATGGCGGTCGAGGCGATGAAAAGCGGCGCCTATGATTTCGTCGAAAAACCGTTCGAGCCCAAAGACATTGTCGAAAGCCTTGAACGCGCCATTGAAAAGCGCCGTCTTGTTCTTGAAAACCGCAACCTTCGGCGTCAGATCGCAAGCCGCGGCAGCCTTGAATCCCGCCTGATCGGCAATTCGATGCCGATGCGTAATCTCAAGGATGAAATCGCCAATATTGCACCAACCGAAGTCCCGGTTCTGATTTCAGGCGAAACCGGCACCGGCAAGGAACTGGTCGCGCGTGCCATCCATGACCTGAGCGACCGGCGCGATGAAAAATTTGTCGCGGTAAACTGTGCCGCCATTCCCGAAAGCACGGCCGAAAGCGAACTGTTTGGCCATGAAAAGGGGGCCTTTACCGGGGCGGCAAGCCAACGGATCGGCTGGATCGAACATGCGATTGGCGGCACGCTGTTTCTTGATGAAATATCAAGCATGCCACTTGCCCTTCAGGCCAAATTGCTGCGCGTGATTGAACAGCGCGAAGTGGTGCGGCTGGGCTCCAACGCGCCGGTGAAGGTCGATTTTCGCCTGATCTGTGCCACCAACGAGGATCTGGTCGCCGCCGTTGCCGAACGCAATTTCCGCGAAGATTTGCTGTTTCGCATCAATACGTTTGAACTGTCCATCGCCCCCTTGCGCGAACGCCAGGATGACGTCGCGCTTCTGTTTGATATCTTTGCCGAACGGGCGGCTGAGCGGTTCGAACGCCCGTATGAACGCCTGTCTCCGGCATTGATCGCGCAACTCAGGGCCCATGAGTGGCCGGGCAATGTCCGCGAGCTTAAAAACATGGCCGAACGGTATGTTCTTTTGGTTGGAAGTCCGGAAGAACGCTTCAAACGGCTGTTCAAGGGTGGTTTTGAAACAACAGCAGCCCCCACCGGCGATCTTGCCCTTGCCGATCAGGTCCGCGAGTTTGAAGAACGCATCATTCGCGATGCGCTTGATCGCCATGACGGCAATGTCAAATCGGTGATGGAAGAACTCGACATTCCGCGCCGGACGCTTAACGAGAAAATGAAAAAGCTCAACATCCGGCGTGACAAACCGGCCTAAACTATTGTTGCGTTGCGATATTTTGTTCGCGCGCGCAACAAATCGGCAAGAATCCGCCGATCCATTTTGGTAAATCGGCAAGATTATGCCGAATTGACAAACTGAAGCAATCTAAGTCATTGATTTGTAATTATTAATTTTATTTCCTGTTTGGCATACTCATTGCAGTTTAAAACACCAAAATGATAAACTGACAAAAATCCGAGGGAGGAAATCTGACAGCCGGTCCGGTTCGGACGGTTCAAACGGCTGACTTAAAATCATCTCTTGGAAATGGTCTTTGAAGGGTGCCCGTCTGGCTTGATCGGCCAAGCATGTTGCGATCAACATCCGGCACCTTCGAAAACCCAAAAACAACAGGCCCGGTTTACAGGCCGCCAACGAACGTGAAGACCCATATTGTTTTACGATCTCTTGGATCTATTCGTCGCTTAAGTGTTTAACCCTAGGGAGGACTATCATGAAGCTCCGTACCCTGCTCACCGCAGCAGCCGCAGCCATGATGCTGACCGTCGCACCCGCGTCGGCACAGCAACTGTCAATCGCAACCGGTGGTACCGGTGGCACCTATTATCCGTATGGCGGTGGCCTTGCGGAACTGATCACCAAATACATCGACGGCACCAGTGCCGTTGCCGAAGTCACCGGCGCATCTGTTGAAAACATGGGCCTGATTGCCCGTGGCGACAGTGACATCGCAATCGGTCTGGCTGATACCGTTTATGCTGGTTACACCGGCACCGGTAAATTCGAAGGCCGTACCCTTGATAACGTTCGCGCCCTGGCGTCGATCTATCCGAACGCTGTTCAGCTCGTCACCATGGCCGACAGCGGCATCAACGGCCTTGCCGACCTTAAAGGCAAGCGCGTTTCTGTTGGCGCACCGGGTTCGGGTACCGAAGTTTCGGCACAGACCCTGCTGAGCGCCAACGGCATCACCTATGATGACATCGAAGAACAGCGCCTGAACTTCAACGAAACCGCAGATGCCCTTCGTGATGGTGACATCGATGCCGGTTTCTGGAGCGTTGGTCCGCCCACCAGCTCGATTCTGAACCTCGCGACCACGCGTGAAATCAAACTGATCGCGCTGACCGACGATGAAATCCTGGCGGCCCTCGATGCAGAGCCGACCTTCGCACCGTACGCCCTGCGTAAAGGCGTTTACGAAGGTGTAACTGCACCGGTTAACACCATTTCGACCCCGAACGTTCTGTTCGTGAACGAAGAAATGGACGAGGAACTGGCATATCAGATCACCAAGACCCTGTTTGAAAAGGTCGACGAACTGATCGCCATCCACCCGGCAGCAAACGACACCACGGTTGATTTCGCTCTGAACTCGACCCCGATCCCGATGCATCCGGGCGCCCTTCGTTACTACGAAGAAACCGGCATGCCGATTCCGCCGAAGCTGATCAAGTAAGATGCTTCTGCAAAAGTTCGGGCGGCCAGCAATGGCCGCCCTTCTTCTCCTGATCACGGCATGTGCTGGCCCGGCCTATCAGGATCACGTCAAGCCCGGCACCGTTATTGATCATCTTGAGGTGATCGGTGAGGACGGGGCGCTTCTGGCCAGAACCGAAATTCCGCGTCAAACCGGCTGGTGCCTGTATTGGAACCATTCTGTCACCGGTGATGGCGTGATTGACTGTTATGTCGACGATCTTGGCAAGATGGTTCTCCATCGCGCCTATCAGCCCGACTTCGCGGCGGGACTTGGTCATTATCCCGGTCGCGGGATCCTGACCAGCGCAGAAGGCGGCGGATACTGGATCGAAGATATCGACGAACCTGTACGCGGCAATGCCTATGTGTTGCGCGTCGGCTCACTTGCGGTGAACCACCGCATCGTCACTGACCGTGACGAAATCAACCTTTCAAAGATGGCTGAACACACCCGTGTCACCATCCGCCTTGATACCGGGGAATAAATTTCATGTCCGAACAGGCAACGCTGCCATCCATGACGGATAGATTGCCACAGCCAAAACTGGTTCTGTGGGCAATCTCGATCGTCGCAGTCGCACTCTCTTTGTTTCAGATGTATGGCGCAGGGATCGAACCGCTTGGCCTGTTCTATCAACGCAGTATTCACCTTGCGTTCGTGATGTTCCTGGCCTTTTTGATGTTCCCGATTTTCGGCAGCAACAAAAAGCGCGGCTTCCTTGGCTGGGTGATTGATCTGGCCTTCCTGGCCGGCGCCTTTACCACGGGCTTCTATCTTACGTTCTTTCTTGATGAAATCATCAACCGCGCCGGTTTCTGGAGCGAAACCGACCTGATCATCGGCGTGATTGCCACCGTTACCGTGCTGGAGGCCAGCCGCCGTGCGGTCGGCCTTGGCATGACCGTGATTGGCATCGTTGCCATCATTTACGCCCTGTCGGGTCCGCGCGGTGCACTGCCGTGGGTCGGTGAATGGCTTCCGGGCATTCTTGCCCATCGCGGCAACGACGTTGATCGCCTTGTCGGGCAACTTTACCTCGGTCAGGAAGGCATTTACGGCCTGCCGATGGGGGTTGCTGCGACCTATATCTTCATGTTCGTTCTGTTTGGGGCGTTCCTTGAAGTCACGGGTGCGGGTAAATTCTTCATCGATATGGCCTATGCCGCCACCGGCAGAAAACCGGGTGGCCCGGCCAAGGCCGCCGTTCTGGCATCGGCCGGTATGGGATCGATCAGTGGCTCGGCAATTGCCAACGTGGTCACCACGGGCGCCTTTACCATTCCGCTGATGAAAAAGCTCGGCTACCGCCCGGCACAGGCGGGCGGTGTTGAGGCCGCAGCCTCCACCGGTGGCCAGATCACCCCGCCGCTGATGGGGGCGGGTGCGTTCCTGATTTCCGAATATACCCAGGTGCCGTATCTCGACATCGTTCTGGTCTCGATCTTCCCGGCGATCCTCTATCTCGGCACGGTTTATCTGTTTGTGCATATCGTTGCCCTGAAACAGGGCATGCGCGGTATGCCGGTCGAAGAGCTTCCGGACTGGAAAGAAGTTCTCAAGGAAGGCTGGCAGTTCATCCTGCCGCTGGGCATCCTGATTTACCTGCTGGTGCTTAACATCTCGCCGATGCGGGTGGGTTTCTGGGCCATTCTGTCGGTGATGGCGGTTGCCGCCCTGCGTTATGCGCTGTGGTTCTTCTTTGTCGCCCCGCAGCAAGGTGAAAAACCAAGCCACGAAAAACTGATCGCTGCCATTCGCAAGGGCACCGCGATCACCATTGCCGCCCTTGAACTTGGTGCGAAAAACGCCGTTGCCGTTTCGATGGCTTGTGCGGTTGCCGGTATCATTGTCGGCGTGGTTGGCGTCACTGGTCTTGGCCTGAAATTCTCGTCGATGATGATCGCGTTTTCGGGTGGTAACATCGTTCTGGCGCTTGTTCTGGTGCTGATCGCAAGCCTGATCCTCGGTATGGGTCTGCCAGTCACGGCGTCCTATATCGTTCTGATCGTGCTGGTGGGTCCGGCACTGTCGAACGAGTTCGGCATTCCGCTTCTGATCGCGCATCTGGTGGTGTTCTGGTACTCGCAGGACAGTAACGTGACGCCGCCGATTGCACTGGCGGGCTTCGCGGGGGCCGCGATTGCCAACGCCAGCCCCATGGAAACCAGCATTCAGGCGTGGAAGTTTGCCAAGGGTCTCTATCTGATCCCGGCCTTCATGGTCTTCAATCCGGAAATCATCGAAGGCGGTTCGATCCAGATCGTCCTTTGGACCGGCTTTACCGCGATCCTGTGTCTGGTCGCCTTTGCCGCCGCCCTTGAAGGCTATCTGTTTGCCCCGATGGATGTGCTTTCACGCATAATCATCGTTCCGGCAACCATCGGCGTGTTCTATCCTGACATCCGGGCAGAAATCGCTGGCACGATCGTCCTTCTTGCGGTTCTGGCCTTCAACTGGTGGCAGGGTAAAAAGAACACCCCGACACCGGCAGTCGCCGCAAGCTAAACCATCTCCGTCCCGACGAAAGTCAAAGCCCGTAAGCGAAATGCTTGCGGGCTTTTTCTTGAGTGTTACCAACACACCATATGCGCTAACATCTCACGCAATCAGTTAGTGATTAGGATGTATCGGCGTTGACCAAAACTGCAATTACAAGACACGTCAAGGATTGGTGGCCGGTTCATTTGGTTTTGCTCGCAGCAATCTCAGTAATTGGGGTAGGTCTTTCTGGCAACTCATTGGTTGCTGGATGCACATCAAACCTCTGCAACTCAATACGAACCCTCCAATGGGAGGCGTTGACTGCGGGATTGCTGGGTCTTGCAGGCGGTTTTTCTGTTATCGTTTCAACGAGGAAGCAAATTTTACATTCGGAGAGAGTTGCTCAGCAGCAGAGGGAGGATTTTTTATTAGCAGATGTCAATATTAAGCTAGCAGACATTGAAAATTTCTGCACTGGAGGAGAGGCTTTTATGCGCATCTCTCTAGAACTCTATAAGGAGAACGAATTAAATTCTCCTGCTGACGAGATCATAAAATTACTTTACTCGGAAGATGGAATATCGCACGTAAGGCGCGTCATTCTCTCGGCAGATGAGATTCGGAAAAGTAATATTATCCCTCTCCCTTTACAGGGTTCTTTTGATCGTCTTGCGCGAACGATGAACGATCTGTGGAGATGTATTACTTCGACTGCTTTTCATAACATTCCCAAATTAGCTGCTGAACTTGAACGCGATATCGACTCAATGCGCTTTGAGTTAATCAATTATCGGAAGCAAATACTGAATCTACGTCTGTATTGAGCCTCATCACAAATGTGCTAAAGACATCCCATTTATGATGAACTACTAGCTACATAGTTTCGGGCAGGTAGACAGGCATAACCGGTACGGTTAAATTCCTCATACTATTTAATTTTGCGCCCCACTCTTACCTCGCCGGAATCCGCATGCAGTTTTTGATCTTGCTTCGCCAAGCGCCCCGCCAACTTGCCTTTGGCGCGTTGCACAGTTTTGGCTCCTCGTTCGGGCAGACGTTTCTGGTCGCACTGTTTGTACCCTTCATCTCGGCCAGCCTTGCACTCAATGAAACCGAATTTGCCAATATCTATGCTGGGATCACCATTGCCAGCGCGCTCTGCCTGCCAGTCGTTGGCCGCTGGATCGACAAGGTCGATATCCTGTCCTACAGCCTTGCCACCATGGCGTTACTCGCACTTGGCTGTGTGATGATTGCGCTCGCCGGCAATGTCTGGATGCTGATTACCGCCCTGTTTGTGCTGCGTCTGGCCGGTCAGGGGTTGATGAGCCATGTCAGCATGACCGGTATTGCGCGCTATTTTTCGCGCAATCGCGGACGGGCGCTGGCGATTGCCAGTTTCGGCTTTCCCCTGGCAGAGGCGATCATGCCCGCCACCTTGCTGGCCCTGATTGCCGCCTTTGGCTGGCGATACACCTATGCCGGGTCGGCGGCGTTTATTCTGCTGGTCCTGCTGCCGGTTGCGATCTGGCTTATTCGAAGCGATGCAAAATTCCGCAAGGCACCCGCGAAATCAGGCGAATCGGCCACTGCATCCGGCACGGCGCGTGCCGACTCCCCGGAAAGCCACCCCCAAAGTGATCACCCGCGCCTGTTCAAATCAGTTTATGTCTGGTTCTGCATGCCGATGCTGGCCGCGCCACCCTTGATCATGACCGCCCTTTTCTTCCATCAAGGCGCGATTTCCAACAGCAAGGGGATCGATCTTGGCTGGTTTGCGGCAGGTTTCACGGTTTTTGCCATCACGTCGGTGTTGGGCGCGTTTGGCAGTGGTCCGCTGATTGACAAACATTCTGCCCGCCGCCTGTTTCCCTGGCATCTGATCCCGATGATGGTTGGTATTGCCATTCTGGCCCTGACAACCACGCCGTGGGTGATCCTGATTTATATGGGGCTGGTTGGCATTACTGTGGGCTTTGCCACGACATTGCGCACCGCCATCATCCCGGAACTGGTGCCGCTTGATGAAATTGGCGCGGTGCGCAGTACACTTACAGCGGTCATGGTGCTGGCCTCGGCCATGGGCCCGGCGATTTATGGCTGGATGTTTGCGGCCGACATGTCGATTGCCACCATGCTGGTCGTGACCCTGATTGCCGCTGCCATCGTCAGTCTGGGGTCCTGGTTCTCGGAACGGCCGGGCTTTTACATGCCGCCCAACATCGCCCCGAAAGAAGCCGATTAAAGCGTTTTGCGAAAAAAATGGCCCGGATCACAAAAGTGACCGGGCCAGTCGGGAAAACAGCGTCAAATAGGGAGGAAGACGCTAGATAGAAACCGTCGTCATAGTCCCTGCCTGCGGGAGCACCTCTTGGGGAGGAAATCAATCGGCGCTCGACCGCATGCAGTTAGGTCGTCAGTTAGGCAGCACCGCCAACGGTGCCGGCCGGATGGTTTACGTCGGCTGATTTCTCGGAACCTTTGAACAGGTTACGGAAGAAGGAGCCTACGAATTCAGCGCGGAGCTGCTGACCTTTACGTACACCTGCCTCGATTTCGGTGGTGGAGATGTAACGGGTGGTGATTTCTTCGTAAGTGGCCATGGTGACCTCCTAAAATTTCGTTCGTTGCGACGCCGTGTCGCTCTCGATGAACTCAATCTAATTTCCTTTACGGGGAAAGAGAATTACCTCAATATGCACATTACTTGTGAATGTCCGTCATAAATAGGAAAGCTGAATATGGATCGCGCCGCGGAAATGGAAATCTTTGTCCATGCAGTCGAGGAAGGAAGTTTCTCGGCCGCTGCCCGGACAATGCGCCTGTCACCGTCAGCTGTTTCGAAATACATCTCGCGCCTTGAAGATCGTCTGGGTGCCCGTCTTTTGATGCGCACCACCCGTCAGCTCAGCCTGACCGAGGAAGGCCGCGCCTTTTACGAACGCGCCCGCACGATCCTAAATGAGATCGAGGAAGCCGAAGAAGTCGTCACCCAGCTTTATGCCGCCCCGCGCGGGACGCTGCGGATCAACGCATCGGTGGCCTTTACCAAGATGCAGGTGGTGCCGCTGATCCCGGAATTTCTGGCACGCTATCCTGATGTGCGGATTGAGCTGACCCTTGATGATAAATTCACCGATCTGGTCAACGATGGCTATGACCTTGCCATTCGCCTGTCGGCACTCGAAGACTCGTCGCTGATTGCGCGTAAATACGCGGTCAACCGACGTATGATCGTCGCATCACCGGAATATCTCGAAAAGAACGGTATCCCGCGCAAACCGCAGGATCTTGAAAACCATAACTGCCTGCATCTGTCATCGCGCGAAAGCTTTAACGACTGGCACTTTGAAACGCCCGATGGTCACGTGGCGTTCCGCGCACAGGGCTCGTTCTCGGCCAATGACGGTGACGTGCTGCACGAGGCGGTTCTGGCCGGGCTTGGCATGGCGCGTCTGGCCGAATACCTCGTCCATGAAGATATCCGTGCGGGTCGCCTGACCCCGGTTCTGACCGAATATGTCCATGATCAGGCATGGATTTCGGCGGTGTATCCGCATAAACGCCACCTGTCACCCAAGGTCCGGGCCTTTGTTGATTTTCTGGCCGAAAAATTCACCCCGGTCCCGCCGTGGGAGCTCGGCTTCCGCGATGCCCGTGCGGTGCGCCGCAACAGTGACGGCACCACCGACACCAGCAAAACCGCCCGCGATGTCGGCAAATAACCGATAGGCACCTGACCTAGAAGCCAAGCGCCTTCTGATATGCCGCAAAGTCAAACCGGAACTGCCATTCCGACGAATTGGAAAGATCATCCAGAATGCGGCTTTCGCCTGTGCGCGCAAAGCCGCATTTTTCATAGAACCGATGCCCGGCCTCAAACCGCGTATCGGTCCACAGCGTCACCACCTGACATTCGGGATGGGTTTGCCCCAGCCACGCCAATGCCTTTGCCATAAGCTTTTGCGCCATACCGCGCCCGCGGACAGTGGGATGCAGATAAACCTTGTGAAGCTCAGCTTCGCGGGTGGCGGCATCATATTTAACCCCGAAACAGCCCAGAACCCGATCCAGATCATCGACCGCAACCCAGATCCGGCCGTCATCGGCCTTGAAGTCATCGGCAATCGCGTCAAGCTCGGGGAATTCGGCGGCACGATCAAACACGCAGCCGGGATAATCGGCAAACACCAGCGCGATCAGATCGGCAATGCCATCGCCATCGCGGTTGAAAGCTGGCCGGATCGTCAGATCACCACCCGCATGTGCCGTGATATTTGCCATCAGCCCAGCTTTACGCCCTTGGCAAGCTTGTCATAGCCGCGCAGCACCGCATCAGTATCCATCACCGATTTGCCCGGGCGCTGAATACGGGTCGGACGCAGCGCGCCGGTGCCACAGCCAATCGTCAGCTTGTCATCAAGGATTTCACCCACCGGGCCGGATTGATCCATCACCTCGGCCGCCTGCACCTTGATGCGTTCCTTACCCAGCTCGAAATAGGCCCCCGGCCACGGGGTAAAGGCGCGGATTTTGCGCTCGAGTGCAGCGGCATCATCATTGAAATCAAGCTTGGCCTCGGCGCGCTCCAGCTTTGCCGCGTAGGTCACACCCTCTTCAGGCTGCCTGGTGGCAACAAGTTCCCCCTTGGGGAGCTTTTCAAGCGCCTCGACAATCATCCTGCCGCCAAGTTCCGCCAAATCATCATGCAGGGCATTGGCATAAGTTTCCGAGGTAATCGGCAGTTCACCAATCAAAAGCATGTCACCGGTATCCAGCCCGACATCCATCTGCATGATGGTGACACCGGTCGCCGCATCCCCGGCCAGAATGGCGCGCTGAATCGGCGCTGCGCCACGCCAGCGCGGCAGAAGCGACGCGTGAATATTCAGGCAGCCAAATTTCGGCGCATCGAGAATGGCTTTCGGCAAGATCAGGCCATAGGCCGCAACCACCGCAACATCGAGATCAAGATCGGCAAAGGCCTGCTGTTCCTCGGCCGATTTCAAGGATACCGGATGGCGGACCTCAATCCCCTGCGCGTCCGCCCAGGCATGCACCGGGCTTGGCGTTTCCTTGTGCCCGCGCCCTGCCGGCCGCGGCGGCTGGGAATAGACGCAAACAACGTCATGACCCGCCGCCACCAGATCCTTTAGCGCCACAAGGGCAAAGTCCGGGGTTCCCATAAAGGCAATGCGCAGCTTGGTCATATCACTCGTCCATTCATCTTTTGACTCTTCTGGCGGCAATTTGGCCTTATCCTGCCCAAATGACAAGCCAAGCCTTACCTCAATCGCCCAAATACCCGGTCAGCCATATCTGGCACGCAGACTGGAGCCTGTCGGCCAAGGGCCGCTGGGTCGCCAAAGCCAGCCGCCGTGACACCGGCTGGCAAATCCACGCCATCGAACCGGTCGGGATGCTCCATCAGTTCCACCAATCGCTTGCCAGCCATGGCAAGAAGAATGCGCTCTGGCTTGGCCTTGATATGCCGATCGGATTTCTTGACGCGTGGTATGATGGCGCGAATATCAAAGACTTCAAATCCTTGCTGGACACTCTTCAAACCGATAAATGGCAGGAATTCTTTGAGGTCTGCCAATCACCGGATGAAATCCGGCACAAACGGCCATTCTACCCTCGAAGTTCCGGCACAAATGGCAGTGTCAAACGCGATCATCTGATCAAGGCACTGGGCCTGACCGATTTCGATGCGCTTCATCGCGCCTGCGAATTCCCAACCACCCAACGCAACGCCGCCTGCCCGCCCTTTTGGACGCTTGGCGCCAATCAGGTCGGCAAAGGGATGCTGCATGGCCTCAAAAACCTGATCATCCCGGGTCATGCCGATGGATTTAACATCTGGCCGTTTTCGGGCGATCTCAAAACCTGCACCAGATCCACCGGCGTCACCCTGATTGAAACCTATCCCGGCGAAATTTATGGCTGGCTTACTGATACAAGTGAGTTGACTAAATCAATTCAAATCAGCCGTAAGAAATACCTGCACCAACTCCGCAAAGATGCCCACATCAGGGGCATCGAAATCAGCGCTGCGGTCTGGGCCGATATCAAGGATGGCTTTGGCCCGGATCACGGCAAGGACAATGCCTTTGACGCACTGATCGGTGTGATGGGCTTGATCGAAATCGCCGAGGGTCGCCGTCTGGAACATCTGCCACGGACGCCAAGTGTTCTGGAACGTGAAGGCTGGATTGTCGGGCTTGACCCAAAAGACATCAAGCCCCGCAAATCGTAACCCACACAAAACAAAAGGGCCGGAAAACCGGCCCCTCGCATGCGTTTCTGATCAGACGTCTCAGGCAGACTTTTTGGTTTTCTGCAGCTTCTGAACTTTTTTCAGGATCATGTTGCGCTTAAGCGCGCTGAGATAATCGGTGAACAAAACGCCATCCAAGTGATCGATCTCATGCTGGATACAGGTCGCAAGCAACCCGTCTGCCTCGATCTCGTGCATTTCGCCGTTTTCATCCATATAGCGCATGCCGACTTCGGCCGGGCGTTCGACATCTGCATATTGTTCCGGGATCGACAGACACCCTTCCTGATAGATCGAAGTTTCCTCGGATTCCCAGATGATCTCCGGATTGATCAGCTTCAGCGGTTCCGGCTTGTCCTTGTCATCGGACACATCCATGACAACCACGCGTTTCATCACCCCGATCTGCGGCGCTGCAAGGCCAATGCCCGGTGCCGCATACATGGTTTCAAGCATGTCATTAAGAAGGGTCTTGATCTCATCATTCACTTCCTCGACCGGTTCGCATTCCTTTTTCAGGCGCGGGTCTGGAACGATAAGAATTTCACGCAGGGCCATGGGTCTCTGATCCGGTTTCGAACTTGGTTGAGGGTCAGGTCCCCCTAATTTGGTTTAAATGGTTCACCTGATTTGTGCGGATACGCGAAGCAAAACCGCAGGAAGATATACATCTTTCAAGGCTTTGCGACAACGTAGCCCGTGCAAATCAGGTGAATCCGAAGGACAGACGTTATATTCGCGCGCTCCTGCGTCAAACCCCTTATCCGGGAGACCTCCCCCGCACTGCGGGCTTTTCCTAGGAGATCACAAATATAACGTCTGCCATTCAAATCAAATTAGGGGGACCTGACCCTCCTATAATTATAGCGAATTTCGCGCTTCGAGATAAGGTTTCCCCACGCCCAAGTCAAGCAAACAGCCCGATTTAGCCGTTATGGCTGCCATGTCGCCCACAAGGGATCTCGGCCAAAACCGGTTTGGCTTAATCCTTGGCGTCTGGCGTCGCATCCTCTGGCCCGGCCAGCAATTCCATCTTGGTGATTTCGCGCACATGGGTTTCTGACGGGGACGGTTCCTCGATCATACGGTCATCAGAGACGATATGCTTTTCCTTGAGCTTGCGCGCCGACACCAGAACCGATCCTTCGAGTGACCCCAGCGTCTTGTTGTAATGCTTCACCGTACTTTCAAGCGATTTTCCCATTGATGAGAAATGCTTGGCAAGCGCGCCCAGACGATCATAAAGCTGCAAACCGATTTCACTGATATCACGTGCGCTTTCGGCCAAAGCTTCCTGTCGCCAGCCATATGAAACGGCCTTAAGCAATCCAAGCAAGGTTGTCGGCGTTGCCAAAATCACGCCATCGCGGAAGCTGTCCTCGATCAGGCGCGGATCACGTTCAAGGGCGGCCGAGAAGAAGCTTTCACCGGGCAGAAACAGCACGACAAATTCCGGACTGTCGACCGACTTCCAGTATGATTTTTTCGAAAGATCCGTTATCACCTTTCGCACATTGGTGACATAGGTCGCCATCAAGGCTTCGCGGCGATCTTCGTCATATTTCTCGTCAATCGCCTCAAGATAGGCCGATGTCGGGGCCTTGGCATCGACCACGATATTCTTGCCGCCCGGCAGGTGAATGACCATGTCGGGTTTCTGAATACCTTCGTCGGTGTTGAAATGCACCTGTTCATCAAAGTCGCAATGCTTGAGCATCCCAGCCAGTTCGACAATGCGCTTGAGCTGCAATTCGCCCCATTTGCCCGACACCGAGGAACTGGACCGCAGGGCAGAGCTCAGCGTCTGGGTTTCCTTGGACAATTTGTGTTGCGATTGTACCAGGGTCCCGACCTGTTCACGCAGCTCGCCGTAAGCTTCCTTGCGGTTTTTTTCAAGTTCATTGACCTTGGTATCAAAAGCCTCAAGGCGTTCCCGGATGGGCTTTACGATCCCGTCAATGGCCTGCTGGCGTTTTTCAAGATCGCCCTTGGCCCCTTCCTGCAGGCGCGAGAAATTCTCACGCGCCAGCTTCATGAACTCGTCGTTATTGACCTTGAGCGCATCGGACGACAGCGCCTTGAAGCTATCCAGCAGCTTGGTCTTGGCATCTTCGAGCATCTCGAGCTTTTCCTTGGCCGCCTCGCGCTCTTTCTCAAGCGCGGTCTCAAGCTCGGATCCCTTTTCACGCCACTGATCAAGGGCGGTGCGAAGCTCCTTCATCTCGGCTTCAAGGATGGGCACCCGGTTGGCCGTGGTTTCGGCAATGGCACGCTTTTCCGATGCCTCGGAAAGCTTTTCACGCATCTGGGCGACCTCGGTCGCAAGATCGCGCCGGGTATTTTCCGCATGTTCAAGCTGGGACGCCAGAAGGGCTGTGCGCGACTCCGTCTCGGCCTCCGCGGCATCCTTGATGCGCTTGACCATCATGATGCTAAAGACAAGTGCCAGAACAGATGCGCCAAGCGCCCCTGCTGCCAAAGAAATCGGATCCATTATCCCACCATTTGATTACGTGCTGGCTTCTTTGTATCTGTTTTGTTCCGTCAAATCCAGAACCGAACCAAGCTGGTCCCACATCCGGGCATGGAAAAAATGTAATCGGCTTCACTGGCGAAGCCCGGAATTTCGGATATATTTCAATTGGATAAGGGAACAGAACCAAGGATCGGCACGCAAGGGCGGCCACAGACGACGATCACGCCTGCCAGTGTGGCAAACGTACACCAACCAACGCGCACCCGGCCAGGCCCGCCCCCGTCTTAAGTTGTATTCCCTCAATACTCTCTGCGCACTAGCATAGGGCGCAAGCGACAGGATTAACTTTGCCGTGCCCGCCCCCTTTGAACGGGACCGAACACACACCGGACCGGGCAGCATGGCAAAGCAGGTTCTGAACCGCACCGAAATTACTGCATCGGACGAATGCCTTTTTCGAGCCCGTTGGAAAAGTCATCGAAAACACCCCGGTGCCGACCTAGAGACCACAGGAAACGAACAAGAGGCCACATATGTCTGCGAACGTTTATCCCGTACCTGACGACATCGCGAAGGGCGCTTTGATCGACAAGGCAAAATACGACGCCATGTACAAGCAGTCGGTCGAAGACCCGGAAGGCTTCTGGGGCGAACACGGCAAACGCATTGACTGGATCAAGCCCTATAACACCGTCAAAAACGTCAGCTACGACGCCAAGGACCTCTATATCAAGTGGTATGAGGACGGGACGCTCAACGTTGCGGCCAACTGCCTTGACCGTCACCTTGAAAAGCGCGGCGATCAGACCGCCATCATTTTCGAGGGCGATGATCCCAACGTCTCGGAACACATCACCTATCGCGATCTTTACGAGCGCACCTGTCGTTTCGCCAATGCGCTGAAATCGATGGGCGTTGCCAAGGGTGATCGCGTTGTCATTTATCTGCCGATGATCCCCGAGGCCGCCGTTGCCATGCTGGCATGTGCCCGTATCGGTGCGATCCACTCCATCGTCTTTGGCGGCTTCTCGCCCGAAGCGCTGGCGGGCCGTGTCGAGGATTGCGGCGCGAAAGTCGTCATCACCTCGGACGAAGGTCTGCGTGGCGGCCGTTCAGTACCGCTGAAACGCAACGCGGATGAAGCCCTTTCCCATCCGGGTGTTAAATCGGTCGAGAAAATGGTCGTCGTCAAGCATACCGGCAAGGACGTTGCCTGGAACGATGCCCGCGACGTCTGGTATCACGAAGTATGCGAAGCAGCCTCCACCGACTGCCCGCCGACCGAAGTCAACGCCGAAGACCCGCTGTTTGTTCTTTACACCTCGGGCTCGACCGGCAAGCCGAAGGGCGTTCTGCACACCTCGGGCGGTTATCTCGTCTACGCGTCGATGACCCATCAGTATGTCTTCGACTATCACGAAGGCGACATTTACTGGTGCACGGCCGATGTCGGCTGGGTCACCGGTCACAGCTATATCGTTTATGGCCCGCTGGCCAATGGTGCAACGACGCTGATGTTTGAAGGTGTGCCAAGCTATCCGGACGCATCGCGCTTCTGGCAGGTCTGCGAAAAGCACAAGGTCAACATCTTCTATACCGCACCGACCGCAATCCGTGCCCTGATGCGCGAAGGCGAAAGCTTTGTGAACAAGGCCGATCTGTCCAGCCTGCGCATTCTTGGTTCGGTCGGTGAACCGATCAACCCAGAAGCCTGGGAATGGTATTACGAACATGTCGGCAAAAAGAATTGCCCGATTGTCGATACCTGGTGGCAGACCGAAACCGGCGGCATCCTGATTACCCCACTGCCGGGTGCGACCGACTTGAAACCGGGTTCGGCGACCCTGCCGTTCTTTGGTGTGGAGCCGGCCTTGCTTGATAACGAAGGCAAGGAACTGACCGGCGCAACCGATGGCAACCTTGTCATCAAGGACAGCTGGCCGGGTCAGATGCGTACGGTCTATGGTGACCATGAACGCTTCATCCAGACCTATTTCAGCACGTTCAAAAACGTCTACACCACCGGTGATGGTGCACGTCGTGACGACGATGGTTATTACTGGATCACCGGCCGTGTCGATGACGTGATCAACGTATCGGGTCACCGTATGGGCACCGCCGAGGTTGAAAGCGCACTGGTCGCCCATTCCAAGGTGGCCGAGGCCGCCGTGGTCGGCGTTCCGCACGACATCAAGGGACAGGGCATCTATGCCTATGTGACGCTTAATGCTGGCGAGGAACCGACCGACGAGCTGCGCGCCGAACTGGTTAAATGGGTCCGCAAGGAAATCGGCCCGATCGCAAGCCCGGACTTCATCCAGTGGTCGCCGGGTCTGCCGAAAACCCGTTCGGGCAAAATCATGCGCCGCATCCTGCGCAAGATTGCCGCCAACGAATATGATCAGCTTGGCGATACCTCGACCCTTGCCGATCCGGGTGTTGTCGATGACCTGATTGATAACCGCCAGAATCGCTAACGGCGAACGCTGTTTCGTAACAGACTTTACAAGCCATCCGCCTTTTTCGGCGGGTGGCTTTTTTGATGCAGATTAAGTTCTGCGACACTCCGTCACTGAATGCGCGCGGTTGAGGTCTCGCGCAGTTTCCGATGCAAGAAATCAATGAAAATGCGCACCTTGGCAGAGAGGTTGTGGCGCTCCGGGTAAACAGCGTAGATGTCCGCATCGACATGGGCATATTGCGGCAGAACAAGATGCAATCGATCTTCCTCGACATGGCGCGCAATATCCCATTCTGATCGCATCATGATCCCATGACCATCAAGCACCCATTGCAACGCGATTTCACCATCATTGCTGCTGAGTGTGCCATGTACTTTAACGGTCTCGGAATGCTGACCCCGTTGAAGTTTCCAGACATCATGCACGTCGGTGTTTTGCCGCAGGATGATGCAATTGTGATTGATCAGCTCTGACAAATTGCGCGGCATCCCATGTCGTTCAAGATAAGACGGTGCGGCACACAGAAATCGTCGATTGCCTTGCAATTTGCGCGCACGAATGCGCGAATTTGGCAACCCGCCGAAACGAATGCCAAGATCAATTCCTTCTTCAACCATATTCATCGGAATATCGGTCAGCAGAAGCTGCACTTCGACTTCGGGATAAAGGTGCGAGAACTCCGACACCACTGGTGCGACATATTCACGCCCAAACCCGAATGTTGCATTGATCCGCAAAAGCCCTGTCGGCGTTTCACTGGCATGCGAGACCCGCTGCTCAAGATCATCAATCTGGCGCATGATCTGTTCGGCGCTCTGGAAATAGGCGTCGCCTTCACTTGTCAGGCTGATCCGCCGGGTGGTGCGGTTCAGCAACCTGACCCCTAAACGGTCTTCTAGCTTCGCCAACCGTTTGCTCACCGCTGGCGGCGAGAGGTTAAGTTCCTGTGCCGCTGCCGACAAGCTGCCCTTGCGGACCAGAAGCACAAAAAAGCCCAGATCACTATCGACCGACATTATTAACCTCTGCGACATAATGAAGTGAGAAGTCGGAAATTATAATCAATTTCTCAAAAATATAAACTGAAGGAGTCGATCGGGCTAAAAACAACAGCCGAACGCAGGCGTCCTACAGCGCCCAATACCCGATGCGGCATCAGGGAAACACTGGCATGGGATCGATCAACACGATCCTTTCTGGTTGCCAGCACCGGCAATTTGTCCGGTGAAAATTATTTCGGGAGGAATACCGATGCGTAAGCTAGCAATCGCAGCGGCAATGGCCGCAACCTTTATTTCTGGAACGGCATTTGCCGAATATCCGGAACAGACCATCAACTACATCATTCCGTTCAATGCCGGTGGTGAGTCCGATGTCTCGGCACGCTTCCAGCAGCCATATCTTGAAGAAATTTCAGGCCAGTCTTTTGTTATCCAGTACATGGCAGGTGCCGGTGGTGCACAGGCCTGGTCACAGCTGAACGGCATGGAAGGTGACGGATACACCATTATGGGGATTAACCTGCCCCATACCATCCTGCAGCCGATGGAAAAAGATGTTGGTTACGAGACCAAAGACCTCACCTACATCAACTTCTTCCACTACACTCCGAATGCGCTTTTTGTCCCCAAGGACAGCGAATTCCAGAACCTGCAGGAACTGATCGACTACGCCAAAGCCAATCCAGGCCTTGTCACACTCAGTGGTTCGGGCTCGAACTCTGCCAACCATCTTGGTCAGGTTCAGTTTGATGAACTGGCTGGCATTACCACCACCTATGTCCCGTTCAGCGGCACCGGCCCGGCGGTTACCGCCATCCTCGGCAGCCAGACCACCGGTGGTTTTAACTATGTGACTTCGGGCGTGAACAATGGTGATGGCATGCGCATGCTTGCTGTTGCATCGGAAACCCGCGTCAAGGCATTCCCGGATGTACCGACCTTCAAGGAACTTGGCTTTGATATCGTTGGCGGTGCATTCCGCGGTGTTGCCGTACCGAAATCAACACCGGAGCCAATCCGCGAGAAAATCTCGCAGATGGTCACGGACGTGAACAACAATCCTGAATTCAAGAAGAAGATGGAAGATGCCGGTTTTGTTCTGACCGATATCACCTACGACTTCATCAATGATTTCGTTGCTGCGAAATCCGAAGAGTACCGTGAAATCGCAGAAAAGCTTGGCATCGCCAACCGCTAAGAAACGCCAACAATAATAATTCGGGATTGGAAAGGTCACCACCATGGAATTGCTGGGCTATTTCGTGAGCGCGCTCACGCCTTTAAACCTGCTTATGGCACTGGGCGGCGTTGTACTTGGAACGGTTATCGGTGCTTTGCCCGGACTGTCAGCAACCATGGCGGTGGCCGTTCTGGTCCCGTTTACCTTTACCATGGATCCCGCAACCGGTTTGATTGCGCTTGGTGCGATCTATACCGGGGCCATTTATGGCGGCGCGTTTGCCGCCATTCTGGTCAATACACCGGGAACACCGTCGGCCATCGCCACGACGTTTGACGGTTTCCCGATGGCCAAACGCGGCGACGGTAGTCTTGCAGTAACACTGGCAACGCTGGCATCTGTTGTTGGTGGCCTTGTCGGGGGTGTGTTCCTGCTGCTGCTGTCGCCGCCGCTGGCAAAGGTTGCCTTGGCCTTTGGTCCGCCTGAATATTTCTGGTTGGCAGTCTTCGGCCTGACCCTTATTTCCGCCCTTTCTGTTGGCAATACCATCAAAGGCCTGCTCGGCGGTTGTATCGGCCTGATGCTGGCGATGGTTGGCGTTGCCGTGGTTGGCGGGGATATCCGTTTTACCATGGGCACCCATACGCTGCTGGGCGGCTTTGATATCGTCTCCGCTCTGATCGGTCTTTATTGCATTCCGGTGCTGATTGATCTTGTTGCAACACCTGATCGTCACCTGAAGGTCGAACAAGGCAAACGCGGCATTCGTCTACTCGAAGCATTCGGTCTGACCTGGAAGAGCAAATTCAACGTTTTGCGCAGTTCGGTTATTGGCACAATCGTCGGGATCTTACCCGGTGCGGGTGGCTCCATTGCTGGTCTGGTGTCCTATTCTGAAGCCCGCCGCTCGTCAAAAGAACCTGAGACGTTTGGCAAAGGCGCACCTGACGGCCTCATGGCGACAGAGGCCGCCAACAACGCCACAGTGGGCGGTGGATTTATTCCAACCCTTGTTCTGGGCATTCCGGGCACGCCTCCCGATGCCATTATTCTCGGTGCCTTGCTGGTTCAGGGCATCAAGATCGGCCCAACGCTGTTCTCCCAGCAAGGCGAAATCGTTTACACTTTTATTTTCGGGCTTTTGATCGCGACAGCACTCATGCTGCCCGCTGGTCTGCTCATTGGCCGCTATGCCTATAAATCAATTGCCTCGATCCCCAAGACCCTGTTGGTGCCAACCATTGCCTTTCTGACGGTGATTGGAAGCTTTGCCATCCACAGCAACCTGCATGACGTCACCATGATGATCAGTCTGGGTGTTCTTGGTTGGGTTTTGAACCGCTGCGGTTTCGCGCCCTCGCCGATTGTCCTTGGTCTGGTTCTGGGCAAAATTGCCGAGCAAGGGTTTGTGCAATCTTATCTGATTGGCAACGCCACCAACAACATCACCGGTATGTTCTTTGGCCGCCCCATCAGCCTTGCCATCGTTGCGTTGGCCATCTTCACCGTGGCCTACCCGCTGATTTTTGCCAAGCGCAAGGAAAAGGCCAAGAAACGGGCCCTCGATGCCGCACGCTCCTATTCCCAAAGCAATGGTGAAACGACGGTTCAGGAGATTGAGGAAATCAAGGCCCCACCCTTCGATCCACTTGCCGGTTTGAAGAAACAGATCGCCAAACCCCGTGATGTCAGCGGAATGGTGGTCTCCGCACTCCTCATCGTTGCCGCTGGCTGGGCATACAGTCAGACCGCAACGATGAGCCCGATGGGATCGGTCTTTCCAAGCACGATATCGGTCGCCGTCATCATCCTGTCTGTCATGCTTCTGGCGTTGAACTTTCTGCGCAAACCAGCTGCAGCAAGCGGCGAAACCGAGACAGCATCAGTATCGCGGCGCATCACCCTGGTCGTCGTCATGGCCGGATGGGTCGCTGCAATCCCCGTTATCGGGTTTGCATCCGCAGCAATCGTCGCCTTCCTGATCCTGTCCCGGGTCGCCTGCTACGAAATCATGGGGCCCAAACGTCAACTTATCGAAGCCGTCGCAGCAATCGCCATTGTCGGCGGATTGTATCTTCTGATGGCCAAGGTCCTTTTGATCAGAATGCCATCCGGCTTCCTGTTCTGATCGGGCACGATCAAACGAATTCAACACACTGACCAAAGAGAATGAACATGAAAAACTATCGTATTGCGGCCATTCCGGGTGACGGAATCGGCAAAGAGGTCGTTGCGGCCGGAACCGAGGTTCTGGATGTTCTGGCAAAACGCGATGGCGGTTTCACCATGAGCTTCGATCACTTTGACTGGGGTTCCGATTACTACAAGAAGCATGGCGTTATGATGCCTGCAGACGGCCGTGACCACATCAAGGATCACGATGCGATCTATTTCGGTGCTGTTGGCGCCCCGGATGTGCCCGATCATGTCACTCTTTGGGGTCTGCGACTGGCGATCTGCCAACCGTTTGATCAATACGCCAATGTGCGCCCGACCCGCATTCTGCCAGGCATCGAAAGTCCGCTGCGCAATGTCAAACAGACGGAGCTTGACTGGGTTATCGTGCGTGAAAATTCCGAAGGCGAATATGCCGGTCAGGGCGGGCGTTCCCACGTCGGGCTGCCCGAAGAAGTCGCAACCGAGGTATCGATCTTCACCCGTGCCGGTGTCACCCGCATTATGCGTTTTGCCTTCGATCTTGCCCGTTCACGCCCGCGCAAAAAGCTGACCGTGGTCACCAAATCAAACGCTCAGCGCAACGGCATGGTGATGTGGGACGAAATCGCCAAGGAAGTCGCCGCCGAATACCCGGATGTCGAATGGGATAAGATGCTGGTCGATGCCATGACCATGCGCATGACCCTGCGTCCCGAAACCCTTGATACGATTGTCGCAACCAACCTGCATGCGGATATTTTGTCTGATCTGGCTGCCGCCCTTGCCGGTTCGCTTGGCATCGCGCCGACTGCCAACCTCAATCCCGAAGGCAAATTCCCCTCGATGTTCGAACCGATCCACGGTTCGGCGTTCGATATCACCGGCCAAGGCATCGCCAACCCGGTTGCGACCTTCTGGAGTGCGGTGATGATGCTTGATCACCTCGGTGAAAAGACAGCGTCAGAACGCTTGATGCGGGCGGTAGAACGCGTAACGGCCAATCCGGACCTTCATACACCGGACCTTGGCGGCACCGCTACCACCCGTCAGGTCACCGATGCGGTTATTGCCGCGATCCAGGGCGACAACAAATAAACACCTCAGAGGCAAAGATGAGGACTGAACAAGAAACTAAGCTCAATGATCCCGTATCAATCAAACATTTTCTGATTGATCTGTTTCAAACCGCTGTTGATGCGGCCAACCCTCAGCTTTGCCTGCCGCCTTTTATCCCGAAACAGCCAAAAGGGCGGACCATTGTCATCGGCGCTGGCAAGGCGTCCGCCAAAATGGCGCAGACCCTGGAAAAATACTGGACTGGTGATCTCTCGGGGCTTGTGATTACGCGTTACGGCCACGCTGTAGACACCTGCAAAATCGGAGTCATCGAGGCATCCCACCCGGTTCCGGACGAAGCCGGGCTTCAGGCCACGCGCCGCATCAAGGACTGCGTGAAGGACCTTACCGAAGATGACCTTGTTATCTGCCTGATTTCAGGCGGGGGCTCGGCACTTCTGGTGGATCCGATACCCGAAATCCGCCTAGAAGAAAAACAGGCGATTAACAAGGCGCTATTGAAATCAGGTGCATCAATTGACGAAATGAATTGCGTCCGTCGCCATCTATCGACAGTCAAAGGCGGCAAACTGGCAGCACTTTGCCACCCGGCACGCGTGGTTTCGCTCATGATCTCCGATGTTCCAAACGACAGGTTTATCGATATTGCTTCGGGACCGACAGTTGCTGATCCGACAACCTGCGCCGACGCGCTTGAGGTCATAACCCGATACAACATACCCGTGCCGAACAAAGCATTGGACTCCCTGTGCTCAGGCAAAGTCGAGACAATCAAACCCGATGACCCCAGACTGTCGAACACAGAGGCCCATTTGATCGCGGCACCGCAAATGGCACTTGATGCCGCCGCACAGAAGGCGCGCTGTGCAGGCATTGATGCCATAATCCTCGGCGACTCACTCGAAGGCGAAGCATCCGAGCTCGGACAATCACTCGCCGCAACAGCCAAGCATATCGCGTCGCGCCGCCATTTAAATGATCGCCCTTGCGTCTTGTTATCTGGTGGCGAAACCACCGTCACCGTCAAAGGCACTGGGCGCGGCGGCCGAAATGTCGAATTTCTGCTGGGGCTTGCCATAGAACTCGATAGCGCACCGGGCATTCACGCAGTCGCGGGCGACACTGACGGCGTTGACGGGCTCGAAGAAATCGCCGGTGCTTACGTTTCTCCCGATACCTTGTTGCGTGGATCACTTCTGGAAATGGACGCAAAGGCGTATCTTGCCAATAATGATGGTCACAGCTTCTTTGAAACACTCGAAGACGGAATCATTACCGGCCCTACACTTACCAATGTAAATGATTTCCGGGCAATCCTGATTACCTGAAAGACAACCAAATCGCGACGGAGGAAAACATCGTGACAAGCGCCACCCACAAAATCGCAGTCATCGCCGGCGACGGCATCGGCACAGAGGTCATGCCAGAAGGCATTCGCGTGCTTAAGGCCGCGGCAGAGGTTTTTGATATCAACCTCACCTTCAATGAATTCGAATTCGGCTCGTGCGATTACTATCAAAAGCACGGCCAGATGATGCCCGATGACTGGCGCGCACAGATCGAACCCCACGATGCGATCTTCTTTGGTGCGGTCGGCTGGCCCGATACCGTGCCCGACCACATCTCGCTGTGGGGATCGCTGATCATGTTCCGGCGCGACTTTGACCAATATGTCAGCCTGCGCCCGGCCAAACTGATGCCCGGCGTACCCTCCCCGCTGGCCGGTCGCAAACCGGGTGATATTGATTTCTATGTCGTGCGCGAAAACACCGAAGGGGAATATTCCTCGGTCGGGGGCAAAATGTATCCCGGCACGGACCGTGAAATCGTCATTCAGGAAACCGTCATGTCGCGGACTGGGATTGACCGCATCCTGAAATACGCGTTCGAGCTGGCCCAGAAACGCCCGCGCAAACATGTGACCTCGGCGACCAAATCGAACGGCATTTCGATCACCATGCCCTATTGGGATGAACGCGTGGTCGAAATGGCTAAAAACTATCCCGACGTCACCTGGGACAAATATCATATCGATATTCTGACCGCCCAGTTCGTGATGAACCCGGACCGCTTTGACGTGGTTGTCGCGTCCAACCTGTTTGGCGATATCCTGTCTGACCTTGGCCCGGCCTGTACGGGCACAATCGGCATCGCGCCATCGGGCAACATCAACCCGGAAGGCAAATTCCCCTCCCTGTTCGAACCGGTGCATGGCTCCGCCCCCGATATCGCGGGCAAGGGTATTGCCAACCCCATCGGGCAAATCTGGTCAGGGGCAATGATGCTTGATCACCTCGGCCACACCGATGCCCATGACGCCATCATGCGCGCGATTGAGGCCGTCCTTCTGGATGAAAACCTGCGCACCGCCGACCTTGGCGGCAAGGCCGATACCGTCACCTGCGGCAAGGCAATCGCCAAGGCCGTGCTTGATAACGCCTGACCGGCAATTCAAGATGTCATAAGATCCGAAGCACTCTGGCCAAAGGCCTTGGTCAGAGTGCAATTGGACTGACAATTGGCTTATTTGACGCAGCACCCCGCCCCAGTTCTCTGGCAAGCGCAACAAACGCCTTGTGCCCGGCCGACAGATTGCGCCGCCCGGGATAGTAAAGGCAGAGCTCGGAAAATGGCAGCGTCCAGTCGTCAAGCACGCGCACAAGACGCCCTGCTTCAATGTCCGCAAGGACATCACGTTCCATAAAACAGCCGACCCCAATGCCTTCCAGAACCGCCGCACGCGCCAGACTTGCCTCGTCGAGTGTAATGGGCCCGTTCACGTCAATCTGAACCGCTTCGCCGTCCTTCTCAAATCGCCATCTGAAAACCGATCCGTCAGGCAACCTTACGCGGATGCATTTATGGTTCAAAAGGTCCGGCGGGACCTTTGGCTTGTTGCGCCCCTTGAAATAGTCGGGGGATGCAACAATCGCATATTGTTGAACGCGACCAAGCGGCACTGCGATCATGTCACTGGGAATCAACCCCGAAACCCTTACCCCCAGATCGAAACCTTCCGCGACGATATCCACCAGTCGCCCTTCGGTCACCAGATCGACATGCATGTCCGGAAACCGGCGGAGATACTCGAATACGAGTGGCGAAATCACCTCACGCGCTGCAAAGGGGGCCGCATTGATACGAATGGTTCCAGAAGGCGTTTCTCGCTGCGAGCGAACCACTTCCAACCCATCATGGATACTCCGAAGCGAAGGACCGACCTGGTCGACAAACAACTTGCCCGCATCCGAGAGCGATACGCTTCGCGTGGTGCGGTTAAACAACCTGACACCCAGACCCGCCTCAAGCTTGCTGATTGCATGGCTCAAGGCTGTTGTCGAAACCCCCATATCAATGGCCGCCCCGCGAAATGTACCGCGTTTGGCAATTGCCATGACAGCTTCCAGATCGTTCAAGACGATACGTTCCATTGTCCCGTTTTTTTCATCACTACGTCAAATATTATCCGTATTGTTAGTACAATGGATCAGGATTATCTGTCGAGATATAAGTCACCGTAAGGAGTGAAAGCGATGGATATGATTGATGCTGTGCAGGCGTATTTCGATGCGGATCGAAACCAGGACCCTGACATTCTGACAAAAGCATTCTGCACGGATGCAGTCGTTCATGACGAAGGCGAACGTCACGTTGGGTCGACCGAAATCCGAAACTGGTGGCTGGCAGCGAAGGAAAAATACAACCATGTCGCCGAGCCTCTTGAGACAGAAACAACCGGTGACAAGGTCATGGTGCGCGCCAAGGTCAGCGGGAATTTCCCAAACAGCCCGGTAACGCTGGACTACGTCTTTCGCATCAAAGACAACAAGATTGCCGAGATGGGGGTGAAATGATGTCAGATTTTCTTGCCCTGAAAGGAAAGCGCGCCCTTGTTACCGGTGGGACAAAGGGCGCAGGCCTTGCAACATTCAAGCTTTTGCGTGAACTGGGCGCAACTGTTCTGACCACAGCGCGCAGCCGCCCGGAAACGTTTCCCGACGATAACTTTATCGCGGCCGACCTGACCACCGATGACGGTTGCCTGTCCGTGGCAGAGGCAACAAAACAACGTCTTGGTGGTATGGATATCATCGTCCACATGCTTGGCGGCTCATCTTCACCTGCTGGCGGATTCCGGGCATTGTCCGATGATCACTGGTATCAGGAACTGAACCTGAACCTGTTTCCCGCCGTGCGGCTTGATCGGCATTTGGTCCCTGACATGATCACGCAAGGACAGGGCGTGGTCATACATGTGACCTCAATCCAACGCGAACTGCCGCTGCCAGAATCAACAACGGCCTATGCCGCTGCAAAGGCTGCTTTGTCGACCTACAGCAAGGCGCTTTCAAAAGAAGTCTCTCCCAAAGGTGTTCGCGTTGTGCGCGTTTCACCGGGATGGATAGAAACAGAAGCCTCCGTTCACTTGGCCGAACGCTTGGCCGAACAAGCAGGCACCGACTATGACGGCGGCAAAAAGATCATCATGGATGCTCTTGGCGGAATACCGCTTGGTCGCCCGGCAAAACCCGCCGAAGTCGCCAACCTGATTGCATTTTTGGCATCTGATCGCGCCGGCTCCATAACCGGCACGGAATATGTCATTGATGGCGGTACTGTTCCGACGGTTTGACGGAATATGCAATGCGATCAAACCACTGCTGTTACCAGTCCACACCATTCTGGTAAATCAGGTCACGAAGCTGCTTTGTCTTGCTGTTCAGATCCGCAAGCGCGTCCGGGCTCTGGCCAGAAGCCTGCAACAAAGCAGCACCAAGGCAACCGGCTTGATCACGAAGCGCCAGTCCGGCGGGTGTTAGCGTAATCAGGACCTGTCGTTCGTTATCCGGATTTCGTTCCCGGCGTACCATTCCGGAGCTCTCAAGACGCTTTAACAAGGGTGTGAGCGTGCTTGACTCGAGCGCAAGTCGATCAGCGATCTGACCCACACTCTGGGTGTTTTGTTCCCAGAGAACGTTGAGAACCAGATATTGCGGATAGGTCAGACCCAGCTTGGTCAGCAACGGCTTGTAAAGCCGCTGGATCGCTATCCCCGCAGAATAGATCGCAAAGCATAGTTGATCTTCAAGGGGCACGGGAATGTTGGATTCTTCCGACAAAAGAGACTCCTTTCTGGCACCTGATCTCAAGGTTTATTCACGATAATATATATCGCGATAATTATTTTCTGGACAAGAGAATTAATCCAACTTAATAGTTATCGAAATAACATTTATCGCGATAACTATTAAACATCCCACAGCCCGTCGCAAAGCGACATCCAACACTGCGCTGCTTTCGACATTCAATAACTACACTGACCAGAAAAGGATTACGGAAATGAAGAACAAGATATTGAACATCGCCGCTGCCATCGCATTGTCCTTGGTATCCGCAACATCTGCGCAGGCAGACGACAAGACCGCAGACGGCAACAGCATTCGCAATGTCGTGCTCGTTCACGGGGCATTCGCCGATGGAAGCGGCTGGCGCGGCGTTTACAATGATCTGACGGCGCGCGGGTACAACGTAACCATCGTACAGAACCCGCTTACGTCTTTGGCCGACGACGTTGCCGCAACAAAACGCGCCCTTGATCGTCAGGATGGACCGACTGTTCTCGTCGGGCATTCTTGGGGCGGAACCGTCATCACCGAAGCAGGCACAGATCCCAAAGTTGCCGCACTCGTTTACGTCGCGGCCCTCGCGCCGGATGCTGGTGAAACAACAGGCCAGCTCTATGAAGGCTATACAACGCCGCCGGAATTCGTCCTCGACATTCACACCGACGGTTATGCCTTTGTTGAACCCGAAAAGTTCAAACAGGGCTTTGCAAATGATGTCAGCGATGCGGATGCTGCCTTCATGCGAGACTCACAGGTCCCGATCAATCTCGAGGCATTTGAAACCAAACTTCAAAACGCTGCCTGGAGAACAAAACCGAGCTGGGCTGTCTATGGAACCGAGGACAAGGCATTCGATCCCGAAATGCTTGCCGCGATGGCCGAACGGATCAACGCCAAGGTCACCAAGGTTTCCGCCAGTCATTCTATTTTCATGACCCAGCCAAAAGTGGTCGCCGACACAATTGACCAAGCCGCCAAGGCCGTAAGCCAATAATATCTTGCTCAGGCGCAGGCAAGCTCCCCTCACTTTCCTGCTCCTGACGACTTCTCAGTCTGGCTGTTCATCAGCCAGACTGCCTCTCCAAATTTCTCAGCAGTCCGTCATCCCCCATAGACTTCCCATATGCAATCGCCATCGTGCGACATCCCCGCCCCATGGTTGTGCAAAATCTTAAATTGGTATAGGTACAGCCTGCTGCGACGCAGCAACGAACAGGATGGTCTTGGGGAGACCTGTCGCTGCATTTCCGGCTGACGGATCAGAAAGACCGCCTGATGACATTCCGGCCCGGGGACAATCCAGTTGATATTACGGGCTTATGGAGACGGAGACTTTCTGTGAATAGCGATTTTCTTCCGCGTTTGCGGGCTGAGTGGCTTGGCAACATTCGCGGCGATGTGCTTTCGGGCCTCGTCGTTGCGCTGGCCCTGATCCCGGAGGCGATTGCCTTTTCCATCATTGCCGGTGTTGACCCGAAGGTCGGGCTTTATGCCTCCTTCTCGATCGCCGTGATTACCGCCATCTTTGGCGGGCGACCGGGCATGATTTCGGCCGCCACCGCCGCCACCGCGGTCCTGATGGGATCGCTTGTCCGCGAACACGGGCTGGATTATCTGCTGGCCGCCACCGTTCTGGCCGGTGTTATCCAGATGCTGGCAGGTGTGCTTCGCCTTGGCAATCTGATGCGCTTTGTCTCCAAATCGGTGATGACCGGCTTCGTCAATGCGCTTGCCATCCTGATCTTCATGGCCCAGCTGCCGGAACTGACCAATGTCAGCCCGATGACCTATGTGATGGTCGCAGGCGGTCTTGCCATCATTTATCTGTTCCCGCGCATCACCAAGGTCATCCCGTCGCCGCTGATTTGCATCGTCGTTCTGACCGGCCTGTCGTTCTTTATCGACGCTGATCTGCGCACGGTGGGCGATATGGGCGCACTGCCCGATGCCTTCCCGGCGATCTATTTCCCGGATGTGCCGCTGAACCTTGATACCTTCCTGATCATCCTGCCCTATTCGGCGGCGGTCGCGGCTGTGGGTCTGCTTGAAAGTCTGATGACGGCCCAGATCGTTGATGATCTGACCGACACCAGTTCGAACCGCACCCGCGAATGCTATGGTCAGGGGATCGCCAACTTCTTTACCGGCTTCATTGGCGGTATGGCCGGTTGTGCGATGATCGGCCAGTCGGTGATCAACGTCAAATCAGGTGGCCGTTGCCGCCTGTCGACCTTCCTTGCCGGTATTTTCCTGCTGATCCTAATTGTCGTTCTTGGCGATCTGGTGGCAATCATTCCGATGGCGGCCCTTGTTGCCATCATGATCATGGTTTCCATCGGCACATTCAGCTGGTCGTCGATCAAGGACCTCAAAACCCATCCGCGCAGCTCGTCGATCGTCATGCTCGCCACCGTGATCACGGTGGTGGGTTCGCACAACCTGGCGATTGGTGTTCTGGTGGGTGTGTTGCTTTCGGGCATTTTCTTTGCCTGGAAGATCGCGCAGATTTTCCGCGTGTCCAGCACGCTGTCGGATGACAGCACACATCGCACCTATGAAGTACGCGGCCAGATTTTCTTTGCCTCGGTCGAAGACTTCACCAAGGCCTTTGATTTCCGCGAAGCGCTCGACAGGGTCACGATTGATGTCAGCCACGCGCATATCTGGGACATTTCAAGTGTTGCAGCCCTTGATATGGTCGTGCTCAAATTCCGCCGTGAAGGGGCCGAAGTTGAATTGATCGGTCTCAATGAAGCCAGCGAGACAATCGTCGATAAACTGGCCATCCACGATAAGCCCGGCGCGCTTGAACGCCTGATGGGCCACTAGGAACAGGGGAACGATCCATGACACATCTGATCGCACTGATTGACGGATCAGGCTATTCGCAAAGTGTATGCGACCTGACCCGCTGGGTGGCGGAACGCACCGAGGCCTCGGTTGAACTGATGCATGTGCTTGGCCGCCGCAATACCGATTCCGAACCGGCTGACCTCAGTGGCAATCTCAAACTCGGTGCCCGTTCGGCGCTGCTGAAGGAACTGGCTGATCTCGACGAGCAGAAAAACAAGCTCGAACTCAAGCGCGGTCGCCTGCTGCTTGAAGAAGCCAAAACCGGGCTTGAGGAAAAGGGTGTCGCCACCGTCACCACCAAGCTGCGCCATGGCGATCTGATCGAAACCATTGCCGAGTTCGAAGGTGATGCCGATCTGATTCTGGTCGGCAAACGCGGCGAGGCCGCTGATTTTGCCAAGTTGCATCTCGGCTCCAACCTTGAACGGGTTGTGCGCGCCGCCAAAAAACCGGTCCTTGTGGCGTCACGTGCATTCAAGCCGATCAACAAATTCCTGATCGCCTTTGATGGCGGCGAAAGTGCGATGAAGGCTGTCCACCACATTGCATCGGGCAAGCTGTTTACCGGTCTGCCCTGCACGTTGCTGTCGGTTGGCAAGCCGAATGACACGTTGCAGGAAAAGCTTGATGACGCGGCCACCATCCTGCGCAAGGCAGGGTACGAGGTCGACGCAGGCTTCGCATCAGGCGAACCCGAAGACGTGATCAAGGACAAGATCGAAGCGGAAAATATCGACCTTCTGGTCATGGGCGCCTATGGCCATTCGCGCATCCGCAATCTGATCATCGGCAGCACCACCACCGAAATGGTCCGGTCCTGCCATGTGCCGGTGATGATGTTCCGCTAAAACCCATCGTGATCCGCGATCAAAGACCAAGCCCCGGCCAATTGACCGGGGCTTTTTTATGCCTGAAAGGTCCTTGATCGCGATCAAGGACGCCAAACAACACCTGACCAGTAAAACTAAGCGCATGACTCGATTTGGATAAAGGACCCAAACATGCTGCGCTTTGCCCCCACCACTTCTGCCCTGATGGCTTTTGCCGTTCTGGCCGTTCTTGTCATTGCCATACCGTCACAGGCAGCGCCAAACGCCCCTGCCGTTGGCTTCCAGGAAATCACCATCCCGGCCAATGACGGCGACCGCGCCTTGGTTGGTGCGATCTGGTACCCGACCAGCGATACAAACGCAGCCGTACCTGTCGGCGAAAATCCGGTATTTTTCGGTCAAATGGTGCAGCCTGATGCCAACATTCAGGACGGACGCCATCCCTTGGTCGTGATGTCGCACGGGTTTGGTGGCAACTGGCGCAATCAGGGATGGCTTGCAACGGCACTCGCCCGGGCGGGCTATGTGGTTGCTGCCATCAATCACCCCGGCACCACCAGCCGCGATGTCACCGCCGAAGTCGGCTCTGCATTATGGCTGCGTCCGTGCGATATCAGCCACCTGATCACATCGCTTACCAATGATCCCACATGGTCGCCCCATCTGGACGCGGCCAACATCACGGTGATTGGTCATTCACTGGGCGGATGGACGGTGCTTGAGCTTGCCGGGGCGCGAATGGACATGGACCGGATGGACGCGGAATGCAAACAGCATCCCGAATTCGCCGCCTGCGATGGCCTCAAAGAACTTGAAGTGGGCCGCACACCAGAAGACCGTGCAAAGCTGGCTGCCAACCTCAAAGACGACCGGATCCGTGGCGCAATCTCGCTTGATCTTGGCCTTGCCCGTGGCTTTACCCCGGAAAGTCTGGCGGCCATCGACATCCCGGTTCTGGTGATTGCCGCCGGTGCGCCCAATCCAAAAATCCCCAAGGACCTTGAGTCGGGCTACCTGATCGAACATTTGCCGACCGATTTAGCCCGTTACCATGCCCTGCCCGGTGCCGCGCATTTCAGCTTCCTGCCCGAATGCAAACCAAATGCCGCGATCCTGCTTGAAAACGAGGTTCCCGGTGACGGCATTATCTGCCTTGATGGCGACGACACAACGGATCGATCAGACCTACATCAACAGACCATCACCCTTGTTCTCGACTTTCTGCGTTCTCTGAAAACAGCTTCCTGATCGGACCAAACGGCTGATCTGATTGCCGCTCATCGGGATATGGGTCCGCGTCGCGATAAGCCCGCGGACCCATCCCGGTCACCCGGCCAAATTCGCGGTTAAAATTCGATTTGGTCTGAAACCCGCAGTCAAACATGATTTCCGTCACCGGCTTATCGGTCGTCTGCAGCAACATTTGCGCCTCTGCCACGCGGTATTCATTGACGACCTGTGACACATTGCGCCCGAACCGGCGGTTAATCGCCCCGGAAATTTGCCGCGCCGGGATCACCACCCGGCGTGCCAAGCGATCCAGTGTCAGATCAGGATCGCGATACAGATGTTGCGCGTGCATGACCTCATCGATTGCGGCAAGGATGGCATCATCCTCGGCGATGTCGTTGTTGCCTTGCGGGTCGTCTTTTTGCTGCGAAAGTGCGGCTTCGGTTACGCTATCATTAAGCTTCGTGGTCTGCGGACTATGCCGCTCCAACCGGACCATCAGCAACGCCAGCACCACCAGAACAACCAACTGCGCAGTGCCAACGATTGTTGCGACGTTTGTGCCCTGAGTGATACTGAAATCAAGGGCGATCAACCCGTCAACAAGCCCTGAGAAAATCAGCGCCCCGCCAACCACGGCAACAATGCTCCGAACCGATCCGACATCGCCCAGCCGTGCTTGCGCAAAACGGTCTTCGCCGCGGCTGGCCAGCACGATCAGCGCAATACCATATCCGGCAAATTGTACTGCAATCAGGAAATCAACCTGTATATGCCATTGCCGCCAAGTCAGGCTTGCAATGAAAATCGCCAGAACCGGGATGACATGCATCCACCGCCATCTGGTTTGCGACCTTTCTTCCGAACCGAGCGCGGCAAAACACATCCAGGCGATGGGCGGCAGCATCGCGGCAAACAAGGGGCGCAAGAAACGGAAAACCAAAAGATCAAATTGCCAGCGCAGCCCGACCATGATCACCAGCGCCAGACTGGCCGCAACGAAGATCCGCAAGCTCCGTCCAACCGGCCCGGCCGGCCCGCGCAGGGTCAGGCGCACCAGCAAAATCGCCAGCAACAAGGCAACAACAAACGGCAACGGGATTTCAAACATAAGGCTTGGCACAATCTGGCAACTGGCAATCGTAACCTGATGTTTGTCCCGCCTGTCGCGATGGCGCGCAACAAAAAAGACCACGATGACAGATCACCGTGGTCTTTGGATTTTGTTTAGATCGCAATCGGGACTTCGATTACCGCAACAGGAAACGACCCAGATTGTTATTGATCTGGCGTTCCATTTCGCGATCAAGATCCATCAAAAGGGCAGTGGTGGCGTCATAGACCGCCTGTTCGCGTTCGGCCACGGACATCGATTCCGAAAGCGTACGTGACCGTTCCGCCATCGCCGTTACCTCACCCTTCTGCATGCCATTGGGGTCCAGCAGCTCAAGCTTGGCCGCGACCTTAAGGTCGATCTTGTCGGACTGATCGTCGGTAAAGACACCCTTGATGCCCTTGGTGGTTTTAAGCGCGTTCGAGGTGATGGATGCCTCGGTCACGCTATAACGCAGCATGTCATTGGTGCCAGCGGTCTGGATGCGGTCATCGGGCCAGTTCATCGCCATGCGGCCCAGATTGAACGGCAGGGACGACTGGATCGATCCGTCCTCGTTGTCTGACCAGGCCGCAACCTTTTCAATCGGACCGGCGGCAAAGACAATCGGATCAAGATGGCGCCATGTCACATCGGGATAGGTCGCAACCGGGCCGCTTGTGCAAGCCGCCATCAGCGCAAGTGCCGCCCCGGCAACAACGGCGCGCAGGCCCTTGATGGACATAACCGTCATGTCTTCGATCTCCTTTGAAATATCTGCTCAAAACAAAAAACGTCACGATGGCGTTTAAGTTCCATCGTGACGTTGCTTTAGGATTAAGGCAAGGCTGTGACGATACGGGTCGCAGCAACGCGTCATGCCGCGATCAGATTTTCGGTGCACCGTCTTCGGGTGCATCGGCCTTAAGCGTGCGCAGATCGGCTTCGTTAAAGCCATATCGCGTATTACAGAACTGGCACGATACGCCGACCTCGCCGGTATCGGCTTCGCGCATCGACAGCAATTCTTCAAGCGGATAGGTCACAAGCGCGCCTTCGATCTTCTCGCGCGAACAACGGCACTTGAACTGCAATGGTGTCTGTTCAAACACGCGCGGTTCCTCGTCATGGAACAGACGCCAGATCAGATCATGCGCCGAAAGCGAGATATCAACCAGCTCGTTCTCGGTCGCACTGGCCATCAGGATGGTTGATCTGTTCCAGTCTTCAGATACCTTTTCGGCCTCTTCCGGGGTGCTGGCATCGCCTGATGCGCTGACCGGCATTTTTTGCAGGAACAAGCCCCCAACCCACCAGTCATCGGCGGTTTCACCACGATGGACTTCGAGTTTGAACGATGTTTCAAGCTGCTCGGACTGGCGGAAATAGGCTTCCGCACATTGCGCAAGCGTCTCGCCTTCAAGCGAGACAATCCCCTGATAGCGCTCATGCTCGTTACCCTGATCGACCGTGAAGGCAATATGCCCCCGCCCCATCAGTTTCAGGACCTGACCACGCAGGGCATCCTCGCCGCCTTCTTGCTCGGCGATCATGGCGTTCAGGCGTTCTTCATCGACCCGAAGGCAGGCGCGCACATTGCCATCACTATCGACATCAACCACCAGCATGCTGATCGGCCCGTCGGAGCTGGTCTGAAGCGTAAACAGGCCCTCATATTTCAGCGACGATGACAGCAGCACGGCAAGGCCGATGATCTCGGAAAGCAGATGGTTGGCAAGCGCAGGATAGGTGTGCTGCCCGATGATGGTCTGCACCGTCGGGCCCAGGCGCGTGAAGCGGCCACGGATATTGGAATGATCCAGCGTGAAGGGCTGGCAAAAATCGACAGCAATCTGCATGTTCGTTTTCCGGCGTTTTTGGGTCGGAACCCGGTGTGTTTGAGGCCGTATAACAATACAGACCCCGCATTGTCGAGGCACTTGACGCAAACACCTGACAGCATAGCAAAGGGCGGCCAAAGCCGCCCTTCAAATTCGATATGGCTTATTTAGGAGCCATAACCCGCATCGCAAGCCTTATGACGGCAAGCCATTCAGGCAATAAAGCAACACACCCTTTTGCGCATGCAGGCGGTTTTCCGCCTCGTCAAACACAACCGACTGCGGCCCGTCAATCACACCGTCGGTGACTTCCTCGTTACGGTGGGCTGGCAGGCAATGCATGAAGATCGCATCATCCTTGGCCTGTGCCATGGTTTTTTCATTGATCTGATAGGGCGAAAGGGCGGCCATGCGGGCATCATAATCTTCATCCCCCATCGAGACCCAGCAATCAGTCACCACCACATCGGCACCGGAAAGCGCGCTGTCCATATCGGTCAGGCGCACTTTGCCGCCTTCGGCATTGGCGGTTTCAATCAGGCCCTGATTGGGGCGATAGCCAACCGGGCAGGCCATATCAAGCGCAAAACCGAATTTCGGCGATGCATGAATGAACGAGGTCGAGACATTGTTGCCATCACCGACCCACGCAACCTTAAGACCTTCAAGCTTGCCCTTGTGTTCCTTGATTGTCATCAGATCGGCCATGATCTGGCACGGGTGACTTTGATCGGTAAGCCCATTGATCACCGGCACGGTGGCATATTCCGCAAGCTCAAGCAGCTTCGACTCATCAGTCGTTCGGATCATGATCGCATCGACAAAGCGCGACAGAACGCGCGCCGTATCGGCAATGGTTTCCCCGCGGCCAAGCTGGCTGCTGTCCGCATCAAGGGTCACAACATCACCGCCAAGCTGGCGCATGCCGACTTCAAACGACACGCGCGTACGGGTCGACGGTTTTTCAAAAATCAAAGCAAGCGTCTTGCCCGCAAGCGGCTTGGCACCAAACGGTGCATGCCCGGCCTTCTCGGAGTCGCCAAGGGCCATAATATCCTTAAGCTCGCTTGCCGACATTTTGTCGAGATCGAGGAAATGGCGAATATCAGTCATCATAAATCTTCCTTACGCGCCCTTATTTACCAAGGGCAGCTGCGGCTGCATCAATGGCAACCAGCGCTTCGTCAACATGGGTTTTGGTGATGTTCAGCGGCGGTATGATACGCACCACATTGTCACCTGCCGGCACGGTCAAAAGATTGAACTCACGCAGTTTGGCGACAACATCAACATTGGCCGGTTTGGTTTTCATCCCCAACAATAGGCCCATGCCACGGATTTCTTCGATAAAGCCCGGATGTTTGCGTTCAATCACCTCAAGGCCATCACGGATCAGGCGGCTCATTTCCAAAACGTGGTCCATGAAACCGGGTTTCAGAACCTCATCAAGCACCGCATTGGCCGCCGCTGTCGCCAGCTGATTGCCGCCAAAGGTCGTGCCATGCATGCCCGGGGTAAAGGCCGCCGCTGCCTTTTCATTGGCAAGCAGTGCCCCAATCGGGAAGCCACCGCCAAGCCCCTTGGCCGAGGAAATGATATCGGGCTCCATATCCGACCATTGATAGGCAAACAGCTTGCCTGTCCGGCCAATGCCCGTCTGGACTTCGTCAAACATCACCAACATGCCGAATTCATCGGCCGCCTTGCGCACACCCTCAAGATAGCCTTCCGGGGCCCGGCAAATGCCGCCTTCACCCTGAATCGGCTCAAGGATGATACCGCCTGTATTGGGCGTGATTGCATTGCGCAACTCATTGAGGTTGCCAAACGCCACCCGGTCAAAGCCATCGGGCATCGGCCCGAAACCTTCCCGGTATTTCTCGCTATAACCCGCGGTCAGGGTGCCAAGCGTTCTGCCATGAAACGCATTGGTCGCAACCAGAATGCGGTTCTTTTCCGGGTTGCCTGACACATACTGATAGCGACGCAGCATCTTGATACCCGCCTCATTGGCCTCGGCACCCGAATTACAGAAAAACACCGTATCGGCAAAGCTGTTCTCAATCAGCCGCTTGGCCAGCTTTTCCTGCCCCGGCATCTGATACAGGTTCGAGGTATGCCAAAGCTTGCCAACCTGGTCGGTCAGTTTTTCAACCAGATGCGGGTGCGAATGCCCCAGCGTATTGACGGCAATGCCCGACCCGAAATCAAGGAATCGTCGGCCGTCCTGCGCATAGAGATAAGGTCCTTCACCTTTCTCAAAGGCCAGATCGGCCCGCGCGTAGGTCGGCATGACGGGAGTAATCACTTCTTTATTCCTTATTTCGGGTAAAAATCAAATTCCTGACCGAATGGTCAGGGTTCAGCAGAGTGCTGGGAAGCCGAGGAGTATCAAGAGATTCACCGACCCTGTCAACGCCGCAAAAGCACGTAGGTTCCGGATTCCAAAAAGGTCATTAAAATGAAAAAAGGACGGCATCCTGATATGAATGCCGTCCTTTTTGGTTTGAGCATCGGATCGGGGACTAAGCCTTAAGCTTGTAACCGGTCTTGATCATGCGATAGCACAGCAGCCAAAGGGCCGCATTGACCAGCGCAAGAACCACCACACCGGTCATGATCGTGCCATCGGAAATCCCGGTAAAGCCATAACGGAACCCGTCAATCATATAGAAGAACGGGTTGAAATGCACCAGAACCTGCCCGGCTTCGGGCAGGCTTTCCGCACTGTAAAACGTGCCTGACAGGAACGATAACGGGGTGACAACAAAGTTGGTCACAACCGCGATATGGTCAAACTTCTCGGCCCAGACACCCCCGGCAATCCCCAGAAGCGACAACATCAGGGATGCCGAAATGCCGAAATACAGGATCGCCCAGATATTGTGGATTTGCACATCCACAAAGAACGACATGAAGATCGCGGTGACAAGACCAACGATCATGCCGCGCGTTACCGCGCCAAAGGCAAAACCGGCAACCATTTCGCCTGCCGACAGCGGCGGCATCAAAACATCGACGATATTGCCCTGTACCTTGGCAATCGTGATCGAGCTTGAGGAGTTGGCAAAGGCGTTTTGCACCATGGTCATCATGATCAGACCCGGCGCAAGGAAGGTGGCAAACGGGATGCCATTGACCATTTCAACCGCACGGCCGAGGGCCAGCAGGAAAACAGCAAGAAACAGCAGGCTGGTGACAACCGGCGCACCGATGGTTTGCAAATGCACATTCAGGAACCGACGGACTTCTTTGGCATAAAGGGTCCAAAGTCCAAGCCAGTTCACAGCCCCCATATAACGCGGGGCAAGAGCACGTTGCTCTGACTCGTTCATGGAATTTCCTTCGGAAAAATGCATACAATTGCGCGTAAAATAGGGAGAGTGGGGGCATACTTGCAAGGGTGTGAATTCATTCATAGTGTCAGTCATGCACGACAAACATCGCCAAAGCCCGGAAACCAGCGACTCTGCGCGCGAAAAAAAGCCCGCCGGCAATGCGCGTTTTTCCAACCAGTCCGGCAAAAAGTCGAAAACCCGGTCGCATGAACCCAAACGCCCGCGCAAGGTCACCCGCGACTATCTGATGAATTATGCCACCTGGTATCTCGAACGTTTCGCCGCATCGCGCGCCCGGCTTGAAACACTGATGCGCGGTAAAATCCGCCTCTCGGTCGCCGAACACGGCACCGACCCGGACGAGGCCGTGCAATGGATGAATTCGGTTTTGTCGGCGTGCGAAAAGGCCGGCTTTATCAATGACGATGCCTATGCCAAGGGCCGGGCCCGATCCCTGCTCAGGCGCGGCAAGGCGCTTCGCGTCATTGCCGCCGATCTGTCATCGCGCGGCATTGCCAGTGATCAGGTCGATGCCGCCCTGACCGAACTTCGCGCAGAGGCCGATGACGCCGCCTATGAGGAAGTGCGTGGCACCGATCCCAACATTGCCGCCGCCGCGGCCTACGCCCGTCGCCGTCGTCTTGGCCCGTGGCGCCGGTCTGAGATCCGCGAAGAAAAACGCGAAAAGGATATGGCTGCCCTTGCCCGTCAGGGCTTTGGCTATGACACCGCCACCCGCATCATCAATAGCGAGATCGAAGAGCTCGAAGACCTGCTCTCGATGATCGACGGGATTTGATTGCATCCGCAAAGACCGCTATCAATGAACAAATCCATTTTGATACGGAGACCCAACCATGATGGTCCGCATCTACCATAATCCGCGCTGCTCGAAATCGCGCCAGACCCTGGCCCTGATCGAAGAACAGGGCATCACGCCCGACGTGATTGCCTATCTCGACACCCCGCCAACCCCGCAGGAACTCTCTGGCATCCTTGATATGCTCGGCATGAAACCCGAAGACATCCTGCGCAAAAAAGAAGCCAAAGAAGAAGGCATTGCCGATCTGCGTGGGGACGAACTGATCGAGGCCCTTTGCGCCCATCCGCGCGCCCTTGAACGCCCGATTGTCGTCAATGGCAACAAGGCCGTTCTCGGCCGTCCGCCGGAAAACGCGCTGGAAATTCTGTAACTGATTACCCAAAGAACCATTGATTGCTTTTTCTCTAATAAATACACTCACTGGTATGTGTATAAAATGAAGGGTAATCATGTCGCATAGTTACGTAGCTTATATTGATGAGTCTGGTGACGATGGGTTCAAGCGCTTTCGTCAACCCGGAGACCGAGGAGGTTCATCTAAGTGGCTCGTAATATCTGCATGCGTTATGAGGCGCGCTTATAGCTTGGATGCGGTGGGATGGCGCGACGAAATCACAGCACGAATGCCAGAAAGAAAGTCCCGAGAAGTTCACTTTGCCAATCTCGGACATGGGCAAAAGTTAGTGGCAGCTCAGACACTAGCAGATAAACCGCTACGTGCATTAAATGTCATAGCTGCCAAAGAACCAATCCCTGAGAATGTTTATACAGAGAAAAACCAACTTTACTTCTATATGACGCGTTATCTGATAGAGCGTATATCTTGGCTATGCCGAGAACACCGGAGGCATGTAAAAGAAGGGGATGGAAGAGTTGCAATAACATTCTCCCGGCGCGGGGGAATGTCCTATGATTCTTTTAGAGATTACTTACGCACGCTTAAACAACAGAACACACAAATTCACTGGCCTGTCATAGATATTGATGCCGTGGATGCACTAGACCATAGCAAAAACGCTGGGCTGCAATTGGCAGACATTATTGCGTCTTCTTTCGCTTCGGGATTTGAACCTGACCGATATGGCAACTGCGAACGACGATATGCGGAAACTCTTAAGCCTGTGACTTACAATAGAAGAGGCAACTACTTAAGCTATGGCGTGAAAATCGTCCCTAACCATGAAGAATGCAATCTAGATGCTCAGCAGACACAGATGATAAACTTGTGGAAATAATGTGGCAGCCCCCCAGCCCATAATTGCGCAAAGCGCCTGCAGTCTCTCGAGTGCTTTGGGTTAATCTGGCGCATGGCTGCCACAGCTATTGTTATAGCACACTTTCAAATAAAAACAAGTCTTTTCAGTTGCTTATGGTTTATGTGTAAGTATTTGAAATTGAGTCATTTTATCTCGCCAGAAGACAACATGACTTTTACGGCTTAAGGTCGACTGGCTGCAATTAGCCACTATTTAGACCTTATTCAAACGCCTGTGCCTGCTAGGCACGGGCGTTTTTCGTAATTAATGAAAGTAGAACTTCCCCAGAGCTAGTATGTCTTGCGCAGAAAAATACGCATGCACCTGTGGGGAGGTTTTTGATGATTGCTGCTTTTGCCCTGATCCTTGTCTGCCAGCTGTTTGGCGAAGTGGTCTCGGAACTGTTTGATCTGCCGGTTCCCGGCCCGGTGATCGGTCTGGTGCTGCTGTTTGTCGGCCTTCTGATCAAACGCAACCCGCCCAAGGTACTCACTGATGCGGCCGACAATCTGCTGATCCATTTCTCCTTGCTGTTCGTTCCGGCCGGGGTGGGCGTTGTCACCCAGATTGATCGCCTTAAGGGCGACTGGCTGCCGATTGCGGCCGCCCTGATCATCTCAACCCTGCTTGCGATGGTACTGACCGCGCTTTTGATGTCGAAACTGCTGCCCAAGGCCAAACCGGGCGAAAGTCTGGAGGACGGGCAATGAACGAGACCGATATCACCCAGCTTTGGGTTTACCTGTCGGCCAAACCGCTGACGGGTCTGACCATCACCCTTGTCGCCTATGCCATCGGTTTCTGGCTGTATCAGAAAAGCGACCGCAACCCGATCTGCAATCCGGTGGTGATTGCCATCGCCCTGATTGCCCTGTTGCTCAAAGTCACCGGCACGCCCTACGCGACCTATTTCGAGGGCGCGCAGTTCGTGCACTTCCTGCTCGGTCCGGCCACCGTCGCCCTTGCCGTACCCCTGTTTCGTCAGACAGAAACGCTGAAACGTGCACTGCCCGTCATCGCCTTTGGTGTTCTGTTCGGTTCGCTGGTTGCCAGTGCCAGCACGGTCATCCTGGCTTGGGCATTGGGCGCAAGTCCTGAAACACTGGCATCCTTGGCCCCGAAATCGGTCACCACCCCGGTCGCCATGGGGATTGCCGAAAACATTGGCGGCGTTCCGGCCCTGACCGCGGTTTGCGTAATTGCCACCGGCATCGTTGGCGCAACCCTTGGCCCGATGGTGATGAATATGGCCCGTCTTAAGGACTGGCGTGCGCGTGGTTTCGCCATGGGGGTGGCATCGCATGGCATCGGAACGGCACGCGCCTTTCAGGTCAATGAAACCGCCGGGGCCTTTTCGGGCCTTGCCATGGGGCTCAATACCCTTGCCACCGCATTAACCATCCCGTTCCTGTGGCACTGGATATTTGGCTAGATTCTGCGAAGGGTCTGCAGATGAAGTGTGACGCATTACGTGTCACACAGTCACGCGCGGTCTCACTGGGCGACGCATGCGTAGACCATCGCGGATGTTCAGGCCAATCAGAACAAGGTTGATTAGGCCCGCGAACAGTTCCAGCACCTGAAGGGTGATAAACACATCATCCATCTGTCCGTTTCGGGCCAGCATGGCCAACCCAATCGCACAGGGCACAAGAACAAGGAGTCCGTTTGCCGCGACCAGCTTCATGCGCCGCAATTTCACGGCAACCATCCCGGCGATTTGCCCCCGCGCCAACGCAAAGCCCGATCCCCCGGTGGCCGCAAGACACAGCACAAGGGCCAACAGGCTCCAGACAATTGCAGTTTTGACCATCACGATCTGATCGGTTGCCCCGAAAAGCTCGACCATGATTGTCGCCAGCCAGAAGCTGGCGATCAGGCAAAACGCCGCCCCACCGGCAACGCGGTGGATAATACGCAAGATCGGTTTTGAAATCGTGGACATCGTCATTTCTCCTGAAACAAGGATTGCGATGTGGCGCCACACGTAATTAAATAGCATGCTATGTTTTATATAGCAAGCTATGTATATTGACCGAAACCGGAGTTCTCATGCCCCTGAAACGCACCCAATCAGCCGGATATATGACGAACTGGGCGGCCCGCCTGTTTGCACGCGCGATTGATCAGAAACTCAAACCGCTGGGACTAAGCAGTGGCTATCTGCCGGTTTTCTTTGCGCTGGCCAATGGCACCACACGCGCGCAAAAGCAGCTCGCGGCGGAGGTTGGAATCGAACAACCAACCATGGCCGCAACCCTTAATCGCATGGAACGCGATGGGTTGATTGAACGCGAAAAAGACAATGAAGATCGCCGCATCACACACATCCACCTGAGCCCGTCGGCAAAGGCCAAGGCCCCGCAAATCCAGACCATCGTCAATGCTGTGAATGAACAGGCCCTTTCAGGGCTGAACAGTCTTGAAAAGCGCGTCCTGCTCGACGCACTTGGCAAGGTTACCAACGCACTCGCACCGGCAGAGGCCAAATCCGGCGCCGACAACGCGTAACCAACCGTAAAGACATCAGAAAAAAGCAAAACCTGACAAGGGCATGCCACGACACACCCTTGTCAGTCTGATCGTAAAAGACCCGCTTTGAACGGAAACGCTCTATCCTGCGCGCAATTACGACAGGAAGTTCGACACGGTCTTTTGCAGGCTATCAATCTGCTTGGCCATCGCACCAACATTCTGATCAAGTTCACTGGCGGCTGCCCCACTGCTGGCGGCGGCTTCGTGAATTTCGTTGATGTTGGCGACAACCTCGCTTGATCCGGACGATGCACTGGTCGCACTGTTGGCGATTTCATTGACAGCGGCGTTCTGTTCGCTCACTGCCGATGAAATGCCTGATGCGATTTCGCTGATCGATGAAATCGTATGCGTGACCTTTTCAATTGCCTCGACCGTGACCCTGGTCTCGCCCTGAATCGCCCCGATCTGCTGGGCGATTTCGTCAGTTGCCTTCGCGGTCTGGTTGGCAAGGTTTTTGACCTCTTGCGCCACAACCGCAAAGCCCTTGCCTGCTTCACCAGCACGGGCGGCCTCGATTGTCGCGTTGAGCGCCAGAAGGTTGGTCTGGGCCGCAATGTCGTTAATCAGGCTGACAACTTCACCGATGCGCTCGGCTGCTTCGGCCAGCCCGCCGACCATTTCGTTGGCACGCGATGCTTCACCAACGGCGGTTTCGGCAATCGCTGTTGATTCACGGACCTGATCACCGATGCCACTGATCGACGCTGAAAGTTCTTCGGTCGCGGCTGCAACCGTCTGAACGCTTTGTGCCGAATCATTGGCGGCCTCTGACACCCGTTGACTTTGGGTCAGGGAGTGATTGGCCGATTCACGCATCAGTTCGGTCGATTTCTGCATGCCGGTCGACGACTGGCGTACAGATGCAACGATCTGACCGATGGATTGTTCAAGTTCATGGGCCAGACGGTTGCGCTGTTCCAAACGTTCCTTTTCGGCACGTTTTTCGGCTTCCACCCGGGCGGCCTCGGCCTCACCCATTTTTTCCGCCGTTTCACGCCAACGCACAAGACCATTGGCAATCACGCCAATCTCGTCCTTGCGATCGGTAAACGAAACTTCTTCGGAAAAGTCGCGTTCGACAAATCGGGAAATCGTCTGACCAAGGTCACGCAGCGGTCCAAGCTGCCAGCGCAGCAACAGGAACAGCAACACAGCCGACGCGATGGCAACGATAATACCGACAATCGCGATCCGCAGTTCGATCTCTGTCGCCACTTCGGCAACCTGTGCCTTCTCGATGCCGACATACAGGATACCAAGTGTATCACCGGTCGGCGATTTGATCGGCGAATACTGCGTTACATATTGCGTGCCAAGAATAAGCGCCTCACCCCGGAACGTATTGCCCGACATGATCGGCTGATAGGCCGCACTGCCCTTGCCCAGCATGGTGCCAACCGCACGCTGGCCGTCCGGCTTGATAATGTTGGTCGAAACACGCACGAAGTCCTGCTCCACCGGGACGAAGGCGAACACGGTTGCCGTCTGACCGGTGGCAGCCCCGATCGAGTCAATCAGCTCATGCGACGACAGATCCGGGATTTCGGGAATGACGAGATCGGTGGTTTCACCGTCTTCGCTGATCTTCATGGAAAATTCGGGATGATTATCCTGGAAGATTGTCGCAGCAACGCGAAGGTTCAGTTTCTGCGATTCAAGACTGTCACTTGCCACCTTGTCATCGATGCGCTGCATGATCAGCAAGCCCAGAAGCGCGATGCCCGCAATCAGGATCGCAACGGCGGCGAGAGCCACCTTGAAAATCAAACTTTTCGACATACTCACTCTCATTTCATCGTTGGTCACCGACGAGCCCCTCTAGCAACTAGATCGGCGGTTCAGCTTCTTCCCGGGTCTTGGTCGCCTGGTTCAGCAGAGATATAAGATATACAATCCTATAAATTAAACTTTAGTATAGAGCAATACTATCGTACAGACTTTTCGCAACCTGAACGCGAGTCAGCTAACTAAAGATTAATTAATAGTGTAATTACAGTTCGTTACCGATAGGTGAACACCTACCCATAAGATGAACAACCATATCAATAAGCGTCATATGGGGAGTGGCAGACAGAAAACCGGAAAAATTTTCGCCTGTGCGCCGTTTTTTCTACAAGGCGGTCCGGGAAGGATGAAATGCGCAAAGGTCAGGCTGAACATTCGTCTGCTGAATTTTTTCAGACGCTGAACGGATCTCGATCTGATCGGGTATCAGTAATCGACCTTGACGAAATAAAGCCCGTCGGCCGGTGCGGTCGGGCCGCCGGCACTGCGATCCTTGGCCTCAAGGGCCGTTTTAACGTCAATCGGCTTCCAGGCGCCCTTGCCGACCAGAACAAGTGTGCCAACCATATTGCGCACCTGATGATGCAGGAACGACCGGCTTTCGGTATGGACGCGGATTTCAAGCGGGTTTTCGATCCCGCGCGTGACTTCAAGCTTTTCCAGCGTCTTGATCGGACTTTTGGCCTGACATTCACTGGCCCGGAAGCTCGTGAAATCAAACGTCCCGATCAGGTGCTGGGCCGCTTCATTCATCGCATCAATATCAAGCGGCTTATAAACACCCCAGGCCAGCCCCGCCTCAAAGGTCAGGGGGGCGCGGCGATTGATGATGCGATACATGTAATAGCGTTTCTTTGACGAAAACCGCGCATGGAAGTCTTCCGTGACTTCCTCGCATTCCTTGATCGCCACCGGATCAGGTTTAAGGTGATGGTTGATCGCATTCATCACCGCGTCCGCCGGGTAGTATTTCGGCAGATCGAAATGCACCACCTGCCCCAGCGCATGCACACCGGCATCGGTTCGGCCCGACACATAGACGCGCACGAATACACCGGCGAATTTTTCGATCGCGGTCTCAAAGACCTTCTGAACCGAAATCACTTCGTCCTGGTACTGCCAGCCGTGATAAGGGCGGCCATCATATTCGACGGTACATTTATAGCGCTGCATGGGCTGCTTTATAGCTTGGCTTTCAAACGAAAACGAGGGGCAAAAATGCCCCTCGCTTGCCGTTCCACAATTGCTTGCGGAAACTTACTTCATGCCGTCGCGATCAAAACCAAGACGCAGGCGAAGTGCGTTCAGCTTAATAAAGCCTTCTGCATCGCGCTGGTTGTAAACGGTGTCGGCCTCGAACGTGACATGCTCTTCGGAGTAGATCGAGTTCGGCGACTTGCGGCCAGTGACGGTGACGTTGCCTTTGTACAGGTCAAGGCGGACAACGCCGTTCACGGTACGCTGGGTCTCGTCGATCAGGCGCTGCAGGGCCTGACGTTCCGGCGACCACCAGTAACCGTTATAGATCATCTCGGCGTAACGCGGCATCAGCTCGTCCTTGAGGTGACCGGCGTTACGATCAAGGGTGATGCTTTCCATCGCACGGTGTGCAACCGAAAGAATGGTACCGCCCGGGGTTTCGTAAACGCCGCGCGACTTCATGCCGACATAACGGTTTTCGACCAGATCCAGACGACCGATGCCGTTCTTGCCGGCAACTTCGTTCAGTTTGGTCAAAAGCGTTGCCGGGCTCATGCGTTCGCCGTTGATCGCAACCGGGTTGCCCTGTTCGAACTCGATCTCGATCGTGGTGATCGCATCGGGGGCGTTCTGCGGGGATACGGTGCGCTCGAACATATTTTCGTCCGGCTTGACCCACGGATCTTCCAGCGCCTTGCCTTCATAGGAAATGTGCAGAAGGTTCGCGTCGGTCGAATAGGGCGGCTCATCGCCACCAAGCTTGTCAGCTGAAATCGGAATCTGATGTTCGCGGGCAAAGTTCAGCAAAGCAGTACGCGAGTTCAGCTTCCATTCACGCCACGGTGCGATGACCTTGACGTTCGGCTTAAGCGCATAATAACCCAGCTCGAAACGGACCTGGTCGTTGCCTTTGCCGGTGGCACCGTGCGAAACGGCATCTGCACCGACTTCTTCGGCGATTTCGATCTGGCGCTTGGCAATCAGCGGACGCGCGATCGAGGTACCGAGCAGGTAAACACCTTCATAAAGGGCGTTGGCGCGGAACATCGGGAAGACGAAGTCGCGGACGAATTCTTCGCGCAGATCGTCGATGAAGATCTGTTTGACGCCGAACATCTCTGCCTTTTTGCGGGCCGGTTCCAGCTCTTCGCCCTGGCCGAGGTCGGCGGTGAAGGTCACGACTTCGCAGTTATATTCTTCGCGAAGCCATTTCAGGATGATGGAGGTATCCAGACCGCCTGAATAGGCAAGGACGACCTTTTTGACCTGATCGCTCATGGGAGTGACGCCTTTCTTCTTCCGATGTAATGCAGGGCGCGGCACCTAACGCCTGCGTCCTGTCGGGGCTGCAACCCATATGTCGCAAATCGCCCCTAGACCTTGAGCGCGGAGTATAGGAAAACACTACTAGGGGGCAAGACCCAAGATGGGCTTGGCCCGAAAAAGGCACAAAAAGATCGCACTTTTTGCCTCTCTTTTGGAAAAATCCGCGCCGAATGCTCAAGAATACCGAAGAAACCGAGATCGATATGCCCAAAATCGGCCCGCTGCCGGTGCGATTGCGGCCAAGTGCGCGCGCGACGCGACTCAAATTGCGCATTGATCCGGCATTCGACGGGGTGGAAATCGTCGTGCCCAACGGGGTCTCGCGCAAAATGGCGATTTCGATGCTCCATCAGCATGGCGATTGGGTGGCGGCCCACATGCAACGCCTGCCCGAACGGGTGCAATTCATGCCCGGTGCGTGGATTCCCTTCATGGGCCATGACCACGCCATCCGTGCCGTGCCCGATGCCAAACGCGGAGTCTGGGTCGAGGCCGGCGTTATCTGGGTCTCAGGCCAGCCCGAACATACCAACCGCCGGGTGACGGATTTCCTTAAAAAACAGGCCAAACTTGAAATCGCCCCGCGGGCGCACGCCTATGCCGAACAGATCGGCAAAAAGGTCAATCGCATCTCGCTCAAAGACACCCGCACACGCTGGGGCAGTTGCTCATCCTCGGGCAATCTGTCTTTCAGCTGGCGGCTGGTGCTGGCCCCGGAAGATGTGCTTGATTACGTCGTCGCCCACGAGGTTGCGCATTTGCAGGAGCTTAATCACTCTGCACGTTTCTGGGCCGTGGTCGATGATTTGTATGGCCCCTCGAAAAAACAGCAACACTGGCTTAAGAAACATGGCGCAGCACTGCATCGCTACGGGGCTGGAAGCGCGTAAATATTGAAGTGTGAGCAATCCTCACATTTTCTCCCAAAGGACGTAAAACATGCTGATCCCGTTGGAAACCCTGGCGATTTTCATTCCCACTGCCCTGGCGCTGAACATGACGCCGGGCAATGACATGCTGTTTTGTCTGGGACAGGGAATCAAATCCGGTCCGGCGGCGGGCAATGCGGCAAGCTTCGGGATTGCTACTGGTGCGCTGATCCACACCATGCTTGCCGGGCTTGGTCTGGCGGCGCTTGTCGCGGCGCATCCGATTGCGCTTGATGTGTTGCGCTGGGCGGGGATTGCCTATCTGGTGTGGCTGGCGATTGGCGCATTTCGAAGCACCGATCAGCGCCTGAAACCCGTACAAACCAAGCGTTCCGGCGCCTTTACTGCCTGGCGCGACGGGATTGTCGTTAACCTATTGAATCCCAAGATCATTGTTTTTGTGCTGGCGTTTATTCCGCAGTTTGTGGATGCGTCGCGCGGGTCGGTTTTGGGCCAATTCCTGATTTTCGGGCTGATTTTGAATATCGGCGGGACGATTATCAATTGTCTGGTCGGCAGTTTTGCCGGCAAAATCGGCCAGGTTCTGTCGCGATCTGCAAAGATTGCGCGCGCCTTTCAGATCGCCACCGGCTGTATCTTTTTGGGCCTTGCAGCCAAGCTGGCGTTTGACCGGAAATAATGAATAATCAGAGCCATTATTCAAATTCAGTGAATAATAGGCCGATTCCGGCGTATCGCCCCAAATAGGGCCAAATCAAATCCTCATACAATACAGCCGCTGGCGCGCAGATTTGGCAATTCAGCGCGCAGGAATGCGAGAAATCTTTTTTCCACCGCACTCAGTTCGCGAGACGCGGTAAACAGTGCCACATCCCATTCGATGGTGGGCGTGAGCGTGCGGGCGACCACCTTGTTGGTGTCGACCAGAAGGGCTGCGAACGGGTCACTGACCGAAATGCCGACATTGCGTTCAACCAGGCGCGAGATCGTGCGGATCGTGCGGGCCTCGACCGCGATTTTGCGCGGCCAGCCGGCAATCTGGAAAATGTAGTCGATCTTGGTGCGAAGCGGCGAACCAATGGAAAGTTCGACAAAGTCTTCACCGCGCAGCAAATCGATATCGATGGTTTCAAACTTCGCCAGCCTGTGATCGACCGGCATCAGACAGACGGCACGCGATTGCGCCAGTGGGGTGATCACCACATCCGGGTCTTGCAGATCAAGGGTAATGCCAATGCCAAGGTCACATTGCCGGGTGGCAATCATGTCGAGCATCCCTTCGAGGCCCGTATCGGTAATACTGATCGAAACCTTGGGATGGGCCTGCTTGAACTTCGCAACAACATCAAGCAGATAGGTATCAACATAGATCGGCTGGGCGGCGATACGGATCGCACCCAACTGATCATTGGCAATCGCACGCGCCTGGGTTTCGACTTCGCGAAAGGCATTGAGTGATCGCAACACGGTTGCATGAAACTGCTGGGCCTCGGACGTCGCGATCAGCTGATTGCGTTTGCGGGTAAACAGTTCAAACCCGACAGATTTTTCAAAGTTGTTCAACAGTCGGCTGACCATCGGTTGGCTGATATTCATCGCCTGGGCCGCGCCCGTCACAGAACCGTGGGTCATAAAGGCATTGAAGCTTTCGAGTTCGCGCAGTTTCATCGTGCTTCCCCAAATCCGGATTTCGGCCGCAGAACGCCGTTCAGTATGTAAATTAGTTATACTGGAATTAATTTTTTGCGTCACCGGTTATAGTTTGTCTATGCAAGAAGGCACAAAAACAAAAGACAGAGTGAAAACCAGTCTGAGCTTCGGCAATTCTGCCACCACCACCCAGGGAGACATGAAAATGTTTCACAAGCTTAAGAAAGCAGCCGGGATCGCAGCCGCAATCCTTGCAACCACATCCATGATTTCGACCGCGCAGGCAGACGCCTATCCTGAAAAAGCCATTACGCTGGTCGCACCTTATGGTGCCGGCGGTGCATCTGACCTGGCCGCCCGTGCGCTGGCAGAAACCGCAAGCAACTATACCGGTGGCCAGCCGGTTGTTGTCGTCAACAAGACCGGCAATGGCGGCATGAATGGCGCGCGCTTCGTTTCCGAAGCGGACCCGGATGGCTATACCCTGCTTCTGTCGCGTGTCGGCATGGCGCTGTATCCGGCTGTTTACACCGACAGCCCGGTTGGCTGGGATGCCTACACCTTCCTTGGCATGCTTGAAGCAACCCCGATGATTTTGGCTGTTAACGCCAATTCCGACATCCAGACCATCGACGAGCTGATTGCCAAAATCAAAGACAGCAACGGTGCCACCACCTATGCCGCATCCGGCCCCACCGCGATTGACGGCTTTACAGTTCAGGCATTGCTGTCTGACGTTGGTCTTGACCCGCTGACCGCATCCACCCTCGTGCCATATAAAGGCGGCTCTGCTTTGGCCGCTGCCCTGCTTGGCGGTCACGTTGATTTCCTCGCCATTGCTGCTGGTTCGCTTATGCCCCACATCGAAGCCGGTAAGATGCGCCCGCTGATGGTCTATTCGCCGAAACGTATGGCATCCCTGCCCGACGTCCCGACCGCGAAAGAACTGGGTTATGCCCAGGCCGGTCAGGTTGGCGGCTGGAGCGGTCTTTATGCGCCCAAAGGTCTTCCGGAAGACGTCGTTGCCAAATGGACCGAGATCCTTGGTCAGGTTGCGACCGACGAGCAGTGGCTTGACCTTGCCGAGAAGCGTGGCTCGACCTCGATCATCGGCGATGAAGATCCGGCTGCCTACGTCAAAAGCCAGTTCGAGCTTTATAACGGTATGGCCAAGAAGTTCGGCTACATCCAGTAAGACGCAACCGCGTTTTTAGTCAAAGACCTTAATGCGAGACGGAACCATGAACCAAAATCGTGATTTCTATGCCGGACTGGTGGCAACGGTGTTCTTTGCCGTCATCCTGTTCGTTCTGATCCCGATCTATGTGAAGGTTCCGTCTTTCATTCCGGGCTTTGCCCCGCCACCGGATATGTGGCCGCGCGTGGTCGCGGTGATCGGACTGGTAATGGGGGTTCTTGCGCTTGTTCTGGCCTTCCCGAAAATGCGCGAAGCCAGCCGTGACCGGGTCGAAGGATTTGGCAACCGCATCCTTGGCAACAAGACCCATCTGATGCGTTTTGCCGGTATCCTGATCGTGTTTGTCGCCTTTGTATATGGCATGCCGCTGATCGGGTTTGTTCCGGCGACGGTTTTGTTGCTTGGCGTGCTGTTCATCATGACGGGCAATTTCGAACGCAAGTTCTGGATGATCGGCCTTGCGGTCATTTTCCCGGTTCTTTTGTATCTGCTGTTTACCGAAGTCACGCATACGCCCTTCCCCAAGGGCAAGCTGTTGTCGGCGAACATTTCCCACCTGACCACCCTGATCTGATTGAGAGTTCATCGTTATGTGGAATGAATTGCTTTACGCCTTTCAGGAGGTGGCAACGTTACCGAATTTTCTGGCGATGTTTGCCGGAATCTGGGGCGGTGTAATCATTGGCGCGATCCCGGGCATGACCGGGACCATGGCCGTCACCCTGGCACTTCCGTTTACGTTCTATCTGTCGCCGGTGACGAGCATTTTGTTGCTGGTTGCGCTGTATAAAGGCTCAACCTATGGCGGATCAATCTCGGCCATCCTGATCAAGACGCCCGGCACGGCATCGGCCGCCTGCACGGTGCTTGATGGCTATCCGCTCGCACGGGCCGGCAAGGGTGGCAAGGCGCTGAACATGGCGTTGATTTCAAGCTGCATCGGCGATTTCATTTCCAACATTTCGCTGTTTTTCCTCGCCATCCCGCTGGCGACATTTGCGCTGCGTGTTGGTCCGCCGGAATTCTTTATGCTGATGGCGTTTTCGCTGACCATTGTGGCAAGTATTTCGGGCCGGTCGCTGGTTCTGGGCATCATTTCGGCCTGCCTTGGCTTGCTTTTGGCGACCGTAGGCGAAGACATGTACGGATCGTTCCGCTTTGCGCTTTCCGAAGACATGAAATCGGGTCTTGGCATGGTGCCGGTTCTGATCGGTCTGTTTGCCCTGCCGGAACTGATCAAGATGATTGTGTTCCGCCCGGAAGATAATGCGGCGGCGATGAAACTGGGCGATAACCGCCTTACCCTTGCCGAGTTTCGCGGATCGATCAAATCGATCTGTCGCGGATCAATCATTGGCGTGATCCTGGGCGCGATCCCCGGCATCGGTCCGTCGACGGCGGCGTTCTTTTCCTATAGCGAAGCGCGCCGGACCTCGAAAAACGGGGACAAGTTCGGCGAAGGCGAGCTTGAAGGCATTGCCGCGTCCGAGTCTGCCAATAACGGTGCGTGCGGTGCGACCATGATCCCGCTTCTGGCCCTTGGTGTGCCCGGTGATGTGATTACCGGTGTGATGCTGGGTGCGTTCATGATCCATGGCCTGACCCCCGGCCCGCTTCTGTTCCAGAACAATCTGGGCGATGTCTATGCGCTGTTTATCGGCATCCTGTTTAGTTCGGTCTTCCTGTTTGTTGCCGGCAAGGCGACAGCCGGTGCCTTTACCAAGATTTCGCGCATTCCCCAGACGCTGCTTTTGCCCTGCATTCTGATCCTGTGCGTCTATGGCATCTATTCGATCGGGGCGAGCCCGTTTGATGTCACCGTCCTTCTGGTGATGGGTGTGGTCGGCTTTGTCATGATGTTGCTGAACATCCCGGCAGCCCCCTTCCTGATCGCCTTTATCCTTGGCCCGATGTTTGAAGACAATATGCGCCGCTCGCTTGCGATTTCGCGCGGTGATCTTGGCGTCTTCTTCCAGTCATGGATTTCCTGGGGCTTCTTTGCCCTGACCATTCTGTTCGTCACTCTGACCATTCGCCGCGAATGGAAGAAATGGCGCAGCAACCGCAATGCCGATACGGCATCTGCGTCCTAATTCGAGCAAAAAAGAAGATAATAATGTCCAAGCCAAACATGTCGCGTCTCCACAATGCCATTGATCTGCTTGGCAAACTGGTGGCGTTCGACACGACCAGCAAAAACTCCAATCTTGGTCTGATCCATTTCGTCCGCGACTATCTGGCCGAGTATGGCATTGAGTCGATCCTGATCCATGACGAAACCGGGCAGAAGGCCAACCTTCTGGCGACCATCGGTCCCAAAGGGGTGCCGGGCATCGCACTTTCGGGTCATACCGATGTGGTGCCAGCGCTTGAAACCACGTGGGAAAGCCCGGCGTTTGAGCTGACCGAGCGGGATGGCAAGCTTTATGGTCGTGGTGCAGCCGACATGAAGGGCTTTTCGGCCTGTGCGCTGGCGATGATCCCGGAACTGGTCAAGCGTGACCTTGAAATCCCGTTCCATCTTTGCCTGTCCTATGACGAGGAAGTCGGCTGCATCGGTGTTGGATCGATGGTGGATCATCTGGCCGCGATGGATACGCCGCCGCGTCTGGCGGTGATTGGCGAGCCGACCAACATGAAGGTGATTAACGGCCAGAAGGGCAAATATTCCATGCGGGTTGGTGTCACGGGCACGGCTGGACACAGTTCCTTTGCACCCAATCACGTCAATGCCATCGAATATGCATCCCGTGCCATCAATCTGATCGCCGAGAAGGCCCGCGAATTTGAAGAAAACGGCCCGTTTGATGAAGACTTCACCGTGCCGCACAGCACGATGCTGACCACCACCATCAGCGGCGGGACGGCGACCAACGTCACCCCGGAATATTGCGAATTCACCTTTGAAATTCGCCATCTGCCCGAACATGACGCGGAAGCGGTGATTGCCGGTCTGCAAGCCACGATCATGGACACGCTTGATGCCGAAATGAAGGCCAAGGCGGATGACACCGGGTTTAGCTTCGAGAAGATCTTTTCCTATCCGGGCATGGGTGATTGCACCGATGCCGAAGCCTTTTCCTATGTCAGTAACATCATCCCGGAAATTTCGGGCAAGGTGTCATATGGCTCCGAAGGCGGCGTATTTGAAAAGCAGGGCAACATCCCGTCGATCATTTGCGGCCCGGGCAGCATCCGACAGGCGCACAAGCCCAACGAGTTTATTGAAATTTCGCAGATCGAGGAATGCCTTGAGTTCCTTGACGCGCTCACCAATCAGGCCATCGCGGCCTGATATCTCACCATGACGAAGCGCCACCCGCACCGTCAGTCGGAATCCTGCAGCCAGTCTCCCTTACCCACGCTGCGTCCCGAGGGTTCTGACAGGTGAGAAACTCCCGACCACATCCCCCCCCCGATGTGGTCAAAGCAAGCCAAACTCAAGACCGGCTCGATTTTCGATGCCGGTCTTTTTTTGTGCGTATGTCATGCCAAGACAAGAGGAAAATCAATCTGTTCACTTCTAAAAATTGATATTTAATGCATTGAATTTGTTAAAGGCTAATTAGTACTGACACTCGCCGCATGCAACCCTCGTATCCTTGCCGGTCACCGTTTGCGATTGACTGGGGACAGGTGAGGTGCCTCATGAACTTAATGAGAGTCGGTTCACCACCTCACTGAGGGCGGAAGAAAGTGCCTACGACCTATTGTAGTGTTTAATCAATAAAATCTAGATAGCCGGAAGGTAATTTGAGAAGACTGTAAAATCTTTAGCTGCATCAAATATTTTTTTCCGCTCAACCAATGAGATAAACTCAGCGAACGCTCTAGCTTGGCAGTTCACCTGTTTATTCGGATTGAATTCTATATCAGTAAATGCGTCGTATTGGACGTTTTTTACAATCCAATCAGTATGATCCACAAGAGATCTAATATATAACCAATCGTAAAACGCGTTCTTAGGAATTAAAGGGAAACGTTTTCCATCTAGCTCGAACCGCAACAAATTTCCTCTATCTTCTGAGCGAATAAACTTTTTGGCCTCCCTTGGCGACATTGAAAATATTTCAGGATAAGGCCCTCCTTCCTCGAAGACCTTTGCACCCTGATAAACACTTTCGAGTGGGAATTTTTCATTTCCAATATAAATTTTCAGGCTAAATGCACTTAAATGTCGGCCGACTTTCTCGTCAGATTTTGTTGAGATTTCTAATATGTTTGATATTCCGCTTTCCCGCGCACGGGCATGCAGCGAATGGATATTTTTTTTCTTTTGTACTTCCGCAAATCCAGACGCCCAGGGAAAATCGAAACTGCGCTCTTCAACTAGGGCGGAACCTTCAACCACAGGCAAAAAAACGGGACGACTAGCCAATTTAGTAATACCCTTTGATCAAATTCACCGGAACATTGTCAGGTACAAGAATTTCGTACTTGTTAGCGACCCTCTTACGATCTTGAACTTCCGGCTTCTTCCAGTCAGTAAAGTTATATAGCACATCAAGATCAAGTAACGGTATGGCATCTTTAACAGGCAACTTTTCCGCTCCATTCGCATTGGCAATGCCGAGTGAAATTAGTACCCCATCTAGCTTAAGAACATCAGGATCAATAGCTAAATAATGCGGCTCTGTGAGCCGATTATCCCTTTGAGCCAAGAATCTCATTGGGTGATCACGAGTCATACATAAACTAACATAGGGATCTATGCCGTTAGCTGTGTCGGCTTTGTGGCTTATGTCGTTGCCACCGACTTTTGCTGGCCACCACTTTTCCATGCGCATTCGCGCCTTCGAAACCAATCCTTTTTGCCCGATGCTTTCAAAATTTGCCTTATCGGTAAAATGGTAAACCATTTTACCGCCATAACGGCTAGATTTTATAAGCATAACAAATTCATCAACTGTCAATGTTCCCTCCGCTGAATCTTTATACAAGCCTAATATACATATCTCAAAATTGAAATACCATTGCTTTACACACGTATTCAGCCGCAAAGTATCTATTCAGATTGCAGAAAAAGGGGACAGTTTTATTTTTTGACCTTCATAGGAAAAATGGGACTGTACTCTTTTTACGGTATCGTCATTCCGGGCGAAGCGGAGCGAAGACCCGGAATCCATGCAGCGTTGCAACCGTCGTGGATTCCCGCCTTCGCGGGAATGACGAACAACCGGATTGAGTCTGAACGAAAGCAGGCGGCCTTCAGGCCGCCTGTGATTTCGTCAAAGACAGTTGAGGTGCCTTACTGCTTGGTATTCCCCGAGCTATAGCCGGCGGTGAAGTCGCGCCAGCTGTCGTCTTCGCCGATCTTTTTGGAGCGCGCGAGCGCGGCCTTGCCAAGCGATCGGACCGGGATGTTCTGGTGGGCGTGCAGCATGAAGTCACGCCAGAGGGCGGCCGGAAGGCCGCCGCCGGTGACCTGTTCATCCATCGGGCTACCATCGTCATTGCCCATCCAGATGCCCGCGACCAGATCGGAGCTGTAGCCGATGAACCAGGCATCGCGGTAATCGGACGTGGTGCCGGTTTTACCCGCCGAGGGGCGGTCGATGATGGCGTTACGGCCTGTCCCCTTGGAGACGACGGCGGCCAGCATGTTGTTCATTTCCCCGGCATGAAGCGGGTTCATCAAACGGACCGGGAAGTCGTCAGAGCGTTCATAAAGCACTTCGCCGCCCTTGCCGGTGATCTTGCTGACCGCGTGCGGGAAGACGGCAAAGCCGCCATTGGCAACAATCGCATAAGCACCGGTGAGTTCCAGCATCGAGACTTCGCTGGTGCCGAGCGCCAGGCTTGGTTCCGGTTTGAGTTCCGACGACACACCCATGTCGCGGGCCTTTTTGATGACCTTATCAAGCCCGACTTCCAGCGAGAGTTGGACTGCGATCGAGTTGTTCGAGGTTGCCACCGCATCGCGGATCGACATGGTGCCGTGATGCTTGCGATCAAAGTTGCGCGGCTCCCAGCCATCAATGACGATCGGTCCGTCGCGCATCCAGTCGTTCGAGCCAAAGCCGTTTTCAAGCCCGGCGAGATAGACAAACAGCTTAAACACCGAGCCCGGCTGACGGCGGGCCTGTGTCACGCGGTTATACTGGCTTTCATAGTAATCACGACCGCCAACCATGGCACGCACGGCCCCATCGGGGGTCATCGCCAGAAGGGCGGCCTGCCCGACATGGTGTTCCTTGGCCCCGTTACTGGCGAGCGCACGCAGAAGGTTTTCTTCGGCGATGGCCTGAAGACGGGAATCAAGCGTGGTATAAACCAGAAGATCCTGATCGACATAGCCGACATAATCTTTCACACGATCAAGCACCCAATCGGCGAAATAGCGCACACCCGGCCCCGACTGGGCCGAACGAGCGGTGCGCACCCGGGTCTGTTTGGCGCGTTCGGCACGCGCCTTGGTCAGTGCGCCAGTCGATGCCATGGCCTCTAACACGACATTGGCGCGCTCGGCCGAGATCTTGGGATCGACCATCGGGTTATAGCGACTTGGTGCCTTGGGCAGACCGGCCAGAACGGCGGCCTCATAGAGGTTCAGACGCCGCGGATCGGTTCCGAAGTAATGGCGGGCGGCGGCATCAATGCCATACAGGCCCGACCCGAAATAAATCCGGTTGAGATAAAGCGAGAGGATTTGCTGTTTGTCGAATTTGAATTCCAGCCAGATGGCCAGAAGCACCTCTTCGATCTTGCGGCCAAAGGAGCGTTCTGGCGACAGGAACAGGTTTTTGGCCAGCTGCTGGGTGATGGTGCTGCCGCCCTCGGCAATGCGCCCGGCGGTCACGTTGGCCCAGGCCGCGCGCATGATGCCAACCACATCAATCCCGAAATGGTCATAAAAACGGCGGTCCTCGATGGAAACAAACGCCTGACCGACATATTCGGGAAGGTCGCGGACTTCGACCGGATTGCCATAGCGATCGCCATAGGCCGCCAGGGTGGCGCCATCAATGCTGATCACACGGATGGATGGTTTGCGTTCGCTGGCGACATCAAAGCTGACCTTATCGGGCAGACCATAGCCGTAATAGGCAACAACCCCGCCGCCCATAACCATGACCCAGATCGAGCCCAGCACGATGAATTTGGCAATCGCCTCCGGCCCCGGAATCATATCGCCCAGACGGGCAAAAAGACTGCCTTTCTTGCCCGAACTGCTGACCCGCCTTTTGGTCTTTTTGGGACCTTTCGATCCCTTGGCCCCCTTGCGGACGCTTTTTTGTCTTTTGAATTCTCTTTGGGCCACAAAAGCACCTATCGGTCTGGTCCGGGCCGTGCACACGCCAACCGGCCCGTCATAGCCGCACAACCCCAAAGTGCGTCTGACAGGCGATAGCGCCGCATTTTCCGGCGAATTTCAATTTTTATGTCCCAACCGAGGAGGGAGTCCCCCGTCTCCCCGTTTTGCGACGGTTTTATCCGTTATTGTCCGTTTGCACTGTCAACTTGACCCATTTTCCACAGGTCCTTGACGCCATCGCCGGCGCGACGGCGTTCAGACGATGCACGGACCATGGAACGGATGGGTAAACCATCATGCGCTTCCAGCATAAATAACCGCCACAAAGACGCAAGTTCTACCTCGCCGCGGACATCCATCTGTGACCGATTGTCATTCCCCGCCCAGACGGTTGTGATCAGATCGGACGAGAACCCGACATACCATGCATCGGTGCGGCCACCGGCCACCGTGCCATAGCCGGCAAACGGACGATCCAGACGCACTTGCGGGTCGGTGACACTGGCAAACAGAACGTAGGACGCCTGAATCCCCTCGTCGGTCAGGCGTTTTTCCTGCACTTCCTCGACGCGTTGATAAACAGGGGGCGTGCTATTATCGCCCGTGTAGGACACCCGGTTGATCAGGGTCATCTGGGGTGGTTTGCCGGAATTTTGCGGCAGGGCATGAATGGCTGTGACGTCGCTGATTGTCACCGGATCAAGGCCGACGACGGTTCTGATATCACTCGATAGCGGGCTTTTGATGCCGATATTGTGGGCATATTGGCGGACATTCAACAGACCGAAGTGATCGGCAAGGTTGGTTGGCACCGTGTTGACATCACGCACGAATGCCTCGCGCAGTGAAATCATGCCCATATAGTCGTGGTCCGGGTTGATCGGGCGCCAGCCGCCCACCGCCATGCGGTTATCGCGCACCCATTGGGCCGGATCGCTGTTTTCATTGAGCGCATAGTAATAGGTCGCGATCTTGATCATCCGCCCGGGCGAATGGCGGACGTCGGTGACCCGGTTGCGCTGGAACGGTGAATATTCAAGCCCGCCGATCAGGGCGCGAATGCGGCCTTCGGGGCTGATGGACAGCAATCCCGTCTGTGACGCGCCGCGCGGCTTGAAACGCAGTTCGGCGATTTCCGGTACAATTTCCTGTGCCAGATTTTGAATTTTCCAGTCGATGCTGGTGAGCACATCAATGTCGCGGCTGCTGTAGCCGACAATATCGGCGACTTCTTCGAGCACCATATCGACGACATAGCCCGACAGGACGTTTTCTTCGTACTGCACATCAAGTTTCGGTTCGAGCAAGGTCAGAGCCGACACGCGATCGGCCTCGATAAACTTGTATTGTGCGAGACGGGCCAAGATCTTGTTGGCTTCTTCGGCGGTTTCGCGCGGATAAAACAGCGGATTGAAGGTTTCAGGGTCGCTGATGGCGGCGGCCAGAACGGCGGCCTGATGCAGGGTCATGCGTTCGGCAGGCCCGCCATACCAAAGACGCGATGCCGCCGAGATGCCAAAGATGCCGCGCCCGACATAGGCGCGTTCAAGGTAGCTTCGCAAAATGGTTTTCTTGCTGAAGCTCCATTCCAGCCAAAGCGCGACAAGAAATTCCTGGATGTGGCGGCCCGGGCCGCTGTCCTTGGTTTTGAAAAAGCTGCGCGCGACCTTCATCGTGATGGTTGAGCCAGGCGCATTTTCGGTGCTGAACATGCGCGCGACATCCGCACCCGAAACCCCCAGATGATCAAAAAACGTCGGATCGGTGGCGGCAACAAAAACGTTTTGAACCCGTTCGGGCAAAGTGGTCAGCGAGACATCCTGACTATAGTGGCCCTTGATGGTTTCAAGCAGCGCACCGTCATAGCCCAGAATACGGACTTCGGGGCTGCGCACCATGTTGCGGCTGAGATCAAGGTTGGACTTGATGGTAAACAGGCTGCCGAAGATGGCAAGAAACAGCACAGAGAAGCTCAGGCCAATCACGATCATGCGTTTGCGGCGCTGACGTTTGCGGATCTCGCGCAGTTCCTTTTCGGCGATGCGTTTCATCGCCGCTTTGGCCGCTGTCCTGCCGCCTTGTTCGTTTTCGTTGTCGTCGTTTTCTTCTGCCACGCCGAATATCCGTCTGTTTGCCCGCTTTTTATGCGCTAAACTCACAGTAAAGCGCCAAGCTGTTAATAAAGTCCTTTTAACCATACAAACGTATGGTTTTCTCATAAGAAGGTCCGGACCATAGGCGAACAAAACAAGGCTGTCTGTGATCTGTGATATGGGGGTGCACATTTTGCTTGCCAATATGCGCATGCATCGCCAAAGTTCCCCAAGGGCAGGCGATGGCGTCGCCAGCGTGGCATGGATTTGAAGCCCGCGCCCAACCATCACCAACCATATCCTGAACGCCGGGATCTTGCTTTGTCGCTGTTTGCACAAGGGGAGGTCTTCGTCCCTTCTGATGCGCAGCGCGTAAAAGAGGGAACGCGCTTATGGATCGCCCGGAATTTTACCGTTTTCACCAAGGGGATCGTGTGCTGCCGTTTGAGGCGGCCGAATATGATGCCCGCCTGAC